>WFUY01000566.1 GCA_015484715.1 Thermoflexales bacterium
CCTCAGCGCCGGTCAGGTTTTTTTTTACCTGCTGGGCTTCTCCCCCCTCCTGGGAGGGCTGGGCCGAGGGCTCCCCGGGGCCTTCGGCGTAGGCCCGCTCCAGTCGGGTCGCCAGGTCGTGCAGCGTGATCTCCGTCGGCTGAAGGGGGTGCCGCTTCAGGCGGTGGGGCAGGGCCAGCTCCGCCGCCAGCAGGATGTCCTCCTCGGTGATCCGCTCCCGGTTCTGCCAGGCCGCGTGGGTGCGGGCCGTCTTCAGGATCACCAGGTCGGGCCGATGGCCGTCCACCCCCAGGCTGGCCATCAGGTGGGCGATGGCGGCCAGGTCCTGGGGACTATAGCCCACCTGGGGCAGCCGTTCCCGCGCTTGGGCGATCTCCTGGGAGAGGACCTGTTCCCGGGGCGCCCACTCGGCCCGGAATCCCTCAGGGTCGGACTCGAAGGCCAGGTTCCGCTCTATGATCTCCATCCGCGCCCGGGGGTCGAGGACGCTGTGGATGTCCACGCAGAGGGCGAAGCGGTCCAGGAGCTGGGGGCGCAGGTCCCCTTCCTCCGGGTTCATCGTGCCCACCAGGATGAAACGGGCCGGGTGCCGGAAGGAGATCCCCTCCCGCTCGACGATGTTGACCCCCATCGCGGCGGCGTCCAGGAGCAGGTCCACGACGTGATCGTCGAGCAGGTTGACCTCGTCCACGTAGAGGAGTCCTCGGTTGGCGGCCGCCAGCACACCGGGCTCGAAACGGCGCTCCCCTTTCTGGATGGCCCGTTCGATGTCCAGCGTGCCGACGACCTGGTCCTCCGTAGCGCTGACGGGCAGGTTGACGAAGCGGGTGCGTCGGTAGGCGACAGGGAGTTCCTCACCGCGCTCAACGCGCTCCAGACAGAGAGTGCACCAGCCGGTGGGATCAAAGGGGTCGCAGGAGAAGGGGCAGTCGGCCACGACGGCGATCTCAGGCAGCAAGGCCGCCAGCGCTCGAGCTGCCGTGGACTTGGCGGTTCCCCTCTCCCCGCGAATGAGCACACCGCCAATGTGAGGGTTGATGGCGTTGAGCACCAGGGCCTGCTTCATCCGTTCCTGGTTGACGATGGCGGTGAAGGGGAAGAGCACCCGGTGGGCTCCATCCAGAGGGTAAGCAGAGGGGGAGATCCCACCCGGCCCGGTGTCATCCTTGTAGCGCTGGAGGAGTTGGTGGACCTTCGCCGTCAGAGGGCGCAGCGGTAGGGTTTCCAAGAAGGACATTGGCTAACTTCCCGCGCGAGAACAGATCGTGAGTTGGTCACGAGACCGGGGCATCCAGCAGGCCCCGGCGGAGGAGTTCCGCCTGCAAAGCCTCGGGGGTGGTGAAGGTGATGGTCTGCATCCCCAGGGCCGCGGCGGCCTGGGTGTTCCGCTCCATATCGTCAACGAAGAGGGCCTCCTCGGGGCGCACCCCCAGCTTCTCCAGGGTGAGCCGGTAGATCGCCTCCTCCGGTTTGGCCATCCCTTCGGCTGCCGAACTGATGATGACGTCGAAGAGCCCGTGCAGACCTAGTTCCTCCGTTAGCAGGCGATCCAGGTTGGGGTCTGCCGTGTTGCTCAGCACGGCCAGCCGATAGCGCTTGTGGAGTTGCCGTAGCAAAGATCGCATCAGGGGAGGCACGTGGCCTTTGAAGGCAAGCAATTGGTCCTTGAACGCCCGCACCTGATCGGGATCGGTGACCCCCAGGGTGGCGAAGACCTCCTGCCAGAACTGCGGCTCAGAGATCTGGCCCCGCTTCGCCTTCTGCCAGGCCTCGCTGGTGAAGAGGTAGTTCCAGAAGGCCTCGGCGGTCATCCCGAAATGGGCTGCCACGGCTGCCCGCTGGGCCAGCATCTCCTGGGGATCTGGCGGGATCTCCAGCACGTTACCGAAATCGAAAATGATTGCCCGGATCACCTTGCCCCTATGGTAAAAAACCGACTATCTGACACACCTCCCAGAGACCCTCCCGTAGGTTCCTCCCACGGCCTGAAACGTGTCGTGGGCAGCCTCCGAGTGACCTGCGGGAGGACGACAAGGTAAAAAACCGTGGGGGAACTCCCACGGTTTCCGGGTGGGGTGGGAAGCTCACGTCTCCGGCTGGTGGGGTTTGCCATCGTCGTCGCCCGAGAGCCCCTTGCGGAACTCCCGGATCGCGGCGCCTAGCTCGCCACCGATGCGGGCGACCCGGCCTACGCCGAAGATGAGGATGACGA
>WFUY01000567.1 GCA_015484715.1 Thermoflexales bacterium
CAGATGTGTATAAGAGACAGGGCAAGGGACAAGGGGCAAGGGGCAAGGACCACTCGACCATCCGACCACTCGACCACCTGACCACCTGACCAAGCGACCACGTGACCATCTGACCAAGCGACCAAGCGACCACCAGGGGAGGATAAGCGCCGATGAGAGCGGTCAAAGTGCTGGAGCGCGTTCTGGCGACCATTCCCATCATGTTCGGCGTGGCCATCGTCGTCTTCTTCTTCATGCGCCTGACGCCGGGCGACCCGGTGGACATCATGCTGGGGCAGGGGGGAGCGGTCTCGGCGGGCGAGATGGAACAGTTGCGCCGGGAGTTCCACCTGGACGAGCCCCTGCCGGTGCAACTGTGGCTCTTCCTCCGGGATGCGGTGCGGGGCGACCTGGGCTACTCCTACGTCCAGAAGCGCCCGGTGACGGTGCTGATCGCCGAGCGGCTGCCGGCCACCATCGAACTGGCCCTGGGAGCCCTGCTCTTCGGCCTGGCCGTCGCCATCCCCATCGGGATCATCTCGGCTGTGCGCCAGAACTCCTTGGTGGACCGCCTGAGCATGGCCGGCGCCTTCCTGGGCATCTCGATGCCCGCCTTCTGGCTGGGCATCCTGATGATCCTGGTCTTCGCCGTCCGGCTGCACTGGCTGCCCGTCCAGGGCCGGATTGACGACGCGGCCCGACTGCAGGAGGTGACGGGCTTCTACGTGCTGGACAGCCTGTTGACGGGCAACCGAGCGGCCCTGATCAGCAGCCTGAAGCACCTGGTGCTCCCCTCGGTGACGCTGGGGTCGGCGGTGGCGGCCGTCGTCGCCCGGGTGCTGCGCTCCAGCATGTTGGAGACGCTGCGCTCCGACTACGTCCTGCTGGCCCGGGCCAAGGGAGCGCCGGAATGGGGCGTCGTCCTCAAACACGCCCTGCGCAACGCCCTCATCCCCACCGTCACCGTCGTGGGGCTGCAGGTGGGCGTGCTCCTGGGGGGCAATATGATCGTGGAGACGGTCTTCAGTTGGCCCGGGCTGGGCCGGCTCGTCGTTGGGGCTATCTTCGACCGGGACTTCCCCTTGATCCAGGGCGCGGTGATGGTCTACGCCTTCACCTTTGTGATGGCCAACCTGATCGTGGACGTGCTCTACACCTACCTGAATCCCAAGATCACGCTGTGAGAGGGAAGGATGGAAGCAGCACCGCCTGTTGAATCGCCGTGGGGACGGCACGCTTACCTCTGGCGCATCCGGCTGCGGGTGTGGCGGCGCAACCTGGCCGACTTCCTGGCCGCGCTGCGGGAGCACCCCTTGGCCCTGGCGGGGGGCATCGTCATCCTGCTCTACGTCTTGGCGGCCCTCTTCGCCCCCTACATCACCGCCCACGATCCGGTGCGGGGGAACCTGCGGCTGCGCCTGGACCCGCCGGCCTGGTACTCTGATGGGAACTGGGCCTACCCTCTGGGCACCGACGCCCAGGGGCGGGACCTCCTGACGCGCATCATCTTCGGAGCCCGTGTCTCCCTGGCCGTCGGCATCCTCTCGGTGGGCATCTCTGCCGGCGTCGGGACCTTCCTGGGGGCCATCACCGGCTACTACCGAGGGCGGCTGGACGAGATCATCTCCCGCTTCGCCGACCTGCTGTTGGCCTTCCCCTACCTGATCTTCGCCATCGGGGTGATGGCCTTCCTGGGGTCCGGCTTCACCAACCTGATCCTGGCGCTGACCTTCAAGGGGTGGGTGGAGTTCTTCCGGCTGGTGCGGGGGGAGATGCTCTCGGAGAAGACGCAGGAGTACGTCGAGGCGGCGCGGGTGACCGGTCAGGGGGATGCGACCATCATCGTCCGGGAGATCCTGCCCAACATCATCCACTCCGTCTTCGTGCTGGGCACCCTGCGGATGGGGTATATGATCATCATGGAGGCCAGCCTCAGCTTCCTAGGGCTGGGGATCCCGCCCCACATCCCGGCCTGGGGCTCGATGGTGGCGGCGGGGCGAGATTACCTGCTGGTGGCCTGGTGGGTCTCCACCTTCCCCGGCCTGGCCATCCTGCTGTTGGTGCTCTCCATCAACGTCTTCGGCGAGGGGCTGCGGGACATCTTGGACCCCCGGTTGAAGATCGAGGGGTGATCGTTGGTAAGGTACTACGACATCAACGCGGTGAACGATATGAGCGACGGGTTCTTGTTGGAGCTTCGCAACCTAACCACCGTCTACCCGATGAAGCGAGGGGTGGTCCGGGCGGTGGACCGCGTCAGCCTGGCGCTCCGAGAGGGGGAGATCCTGGGGCTG
>WFUY01000568.1 GCA_015484715.1 Thermoflexales bacterium
GCCCCAGCACCGCCACGTAGGGGCCGCCGGAGCAGGGGAAGGTGTGCAGCCCCTCCAGGGTGCCCAGGATCAGGGTGGTGGGGAGGGTGGCCCGGTACATCCACTTCTGCAGCGATTCCTTGCTCCCCTCGGGCACCTCCAGGCGGATGGGGAAGTTGGGGAAGAGGGCTCCCAGCAGGTTGGTCGAGCCCAACAGGATGAGCAGGGCCGCCCCGGCCTGGCCCAGCCAGTGCCCCCGCAGCAGGGTCGAAGCCCGCAGCAGCCCCAGCCCGATGAGGAAGTAGACCACGTAGACCGCGCCGATGTAGACGGCTCCCATCTGAGCCACGGAGACCCGCGTCTTGCGGATGGTGAACAGAAAGGAGACGAAGAAGAGCAGGATGGCAAGAGCGCAGGGGTTGATCCCATCCACCAGGCCGGTGAGCAGGATCACCGGGAGCAGCAGGGGGGCCGGCTCCTTGCTCTCCGCGAAGGTGTCGCGATTGGCCTCGAACCAGGTCAGGTAGGTCTCGATGGGTGTGTCGGCGGGGTAGTCTTTCACGGGGCCGGCGAAGGCCCACACCCGATAGCTCTCCTGTTTCCCCTCCTCGGCGTAGACCAGGATCCGCTCCGGCAATTTGGCCGTCGGTGCCAGGAGGGCCTCCACCACGTGCCGGGGCGGCTCGCCCTGCAGGATGATGCGCCCGTCGTCAATGTAGGTGGCCAGGTGGCTCTGCAGGTCCAGGGGCACGCCCAACCGGTCGTTCAGCTCGTTCAGTTCCCGCCGGTGCTCCCGCCGGTTGATGTAGTCCTTCTTCACCAGGCGGATCTGGTAGGCGGCCATGATCTCCGCCAGCTCGCCCTCGACGTAGGTGGCACACTCGTCGCAGGCTTCGTTGTAGTAGACGACGGCTTGGCGTTCGGGCTCCTGGGCCTGGGTCACCGTGGACAATGCCCACAGCGTGATCAGTGCCAGAACCAGTCGCAGCAGCGCTTTCATATGCTTCTTACCCTTTGTGTGTTCCTGATGCCTGTTCGAGTTTTTCGATGAAATCCTCGCGCACGGGGTAGAAGATGTCCAGCATCACAAAAGGCTCATCACCTATGCAGGTATCCCCGTGGGGGACATTGGCGGGGATGCAGTAGAAGTCCCCTTTTTGTACGATTCGCTCTTCGTCCCCAATGCGCAACACTGCTTTGCCCGCGTACACCATCCCGATCTGTTCGTGAGGGTGGGAGTGCATCGGCACGGTGTGGCCGGGCAGCGTCGCGCTGAGGACCATCATCATCTTTTCGCCGTGAAGGCCGGTAAGGATGGTCGTCTCGAGCCCCGGCATCTGGGTGATTCTGGGGGCATTGGCCGGGTTAACGAAGAAAGGGTTCGTCTCCTGGGTCATCTCCGCATCTCCTTTGGCAAAGGGAAGGGTGTATCCACCAGGGACCCAACGAGCAGAACGGCCAAGCCGGCCAGGGCATTCAAGAGGCCCGGTAGATACTCTCCATAGCGTGTGTCCATCGTAGCTCTTCTCAGCAGCAGGTGAGCGTCTTCGGGATCTCCCCTTCCTCCAGCGGCCCGAAGGGGTTGCCGTACTTGCGGATGTTCTCGATCATCGTCCGGTTGGCCTCCGTCTCCACCCCCTGGGCGACCACCTGGGCGCGTACCTGCTCCCCGGCCGGGTCGTGGCCCACGGGGCAGACCACCCGGCAGGCCCGGCACAGCGTGCACTGATAGAAGACCACCGAGGCGATGCCCCGGTCGGCCAGGATGGCCAGCCCCCGGGGGCTGATCCGCTCCTGGCGCAGGATGGTGAAGACGGGGCAGACTTCCCGACAGAGACCGCATTCGATGCAGGGTGGGTTCTCGGCCAGTTCCCTCAGCATAGCTTCCCTCGGTTGATACGGTGGTGGGGGTCGTACTGCGCCTTGAGCCGCTGCACCTCGGCCCGGAAGGCGGCATCGGTCCAGGCTTTCTTCTTCAGGCCGATGCCGTGCTCCCCGCTCACCCGACCACCCTCCGCTGCCACTCGCTCGTACAAGGCGGCGACCCGCTCGTCGTCGGCGCTGAAGCAGGGGTGCACGATCCCCACGCCCAGGTGCCCGAAGGTGGGGATGCCCTCGGCCTCCAGCCAGGCCAGCAGGGCGGCCATCCCTTCCCCCTCGATCTGGGGGTCCTCGATGACGGGGTAGCCCCGGCGGGCCAGCACCGGGTAGAGGCCGTCGCGGGCTTGCCACAGGGCGGCGATGCGATCGGGGTCGCCGATCTCCCCGCCGTCGGAGTCGAACTCGGCCAGGAGGTGGGGCCGGGCCTCCCAACCGATGGCCTCGGCCGCGTGACGGTTGAGGTACTCCAGGGCGGTGAGCCGGGGGTCGGCCAGCCAGCGGTCCCGCTGGGCCAGCAGCGCCGCCAGATCGTCAAAAGCCACCAGGGAGAGGGTGCGCTGCGCCGGTCGGGGGGCCAGCCGCAGGACCGCTTCGACGACGAAGCCTGTCACCCCCTCCCGGCCCACCGCGTCGCGCAGGGCCTCGCCGGTGAGGTGGTGCCAGCGCCCCAGGCCGTCCACCAAGGTGACCTCCTCCACCCAGTCGGCCATCGTGCCGTAGCGGACGGCCCGCAGCCCCGCTGCGTCGGTTGCGATCATCCCGCCGACGCTGGAGGCCCGGTGGCTGCCGGGGATGACGGGGAGGAAGAGGCCGTGAGGGGCCAGACGGCGGTTGAGGCTCCCCAAGACGACGCCTGCCTCCACCTGCACCCGGCGCTGCTCCGCGTCCACAGGGCCGATCCGGGTCAGCCGCGACAGGTCCACCACCACCGAACGCTGGGGGGTGGCCCCGCCGCAGAGGCCGGTGCCCGCTCCCCGGGGCACCAGGTCCACGTCCTCCGCTTCCGCCCACGCGACCAGGCCGGCCACCTGCTCGGGGTGGGATGGCCAGACGACGGCCAGGCACTCCCCCTCCAGCCGGGAGGCGTCCCGGCTGTAGACGATCCGGTCCTCGACCGTCGTGGAGATGTTCGCTTCGCCGACGAGGGCCGACAGGCTTGCCAGGTTCATCGCGTTCCCTCCTCTCCCGGCCCCAGGGCGAGGGCCTGGCTCAACTCCAGCACCTCGACGCCGTCGGCGTTTTCCTTGAAGTGGGCATAGCAGAGGGGACAGGCGGTACATAGCCGGCCGTTCTCCACCAGGGCCAGCCGCTGGCGGGCGATGGCATTCGCCAGTTCGGGGAAGTTGGCTTTGACCCCGCCGCCTGCACCGCAACAGAGGCTCTGCTCCCGGTTGTCGGGCAGTTCGGTCACCGTCCATCCCGCCTCGGCCAACAGCCGGCGGGGCTCGTCGTATATCCCGGACCAGCGCCCCAGGTGGCAGGGATCGTGGTAGGTGATGGACGGGGAAGAAGTGGCTTGCTCACCACCGGGGAGGCGGTCGGCCAGCACCTGGGTCACGTGGTAGGTCTCCAACCCGTAATCGTGCTTCAGCGTGTGGTAGCATCCCGGGCAGTTGGTGATGATCCTGCGCACGCTGAAGCGGGCGAAGACCTCCAGGTTCTTCGCCTTCAGCGTCTCGAAGTCGGCCAGGTAGCCCGCCCGCTTGACCGGGCTGCCGCAGCAGAGGGTCTCGCCGGGCAGCATGATGAAGTCCACGCCGGCCTGGCGCAGCAGTGCCTCATAGCGGCCTTCGATCTCCGGCAGGGCGTAGTGGGTCACGCAGCCGGGGTAGTAGAGGGTGTTGCTCCCGGCCAGCTTCTCCAGCCAGCGTCGGAAGATCATCGCCCCTACTCCTCCGGCTTGAGGATGGTGACCCGGAACTCCACTTCGACCTCCGGGTTGTCGGGATCGTTGCTGCGGATGTAGATGACCCGCAGCAGGTTCCCGTACAGGTTCTCCTCAGTCGGGTCGAGCACTACGCGCAACTGAGCCGACTCGCCGGGGGGGATCACCTCCCGGTCCACGGTCGCCCGGGTGCAGTCACAGGAGGTGCTGACCTTCTCGATCCGCAGGGGGCTGCCCCCCTCGTTGCGGACGGTGTAGGTCAGTTCCAGCGGTTCTTGGGGCACCTCCCCCAAGTTCTGGGACGGGGGCTCCACGACGATGCGCGGCGAAGAGCCGCCACAGGCCGTCAGCAGGAGGCCGACGACCAGCACGAGGGCCAGGAGGCCCAGGCTCCACCTCCCTGCTGAGAGGCGTCCTGCAGGGTTCATACCGTTCCTCCTCGCGAATGGGTGGACGAATGGACGGTCTTCTCACGGTCCGCTGGCGACCGGGTATCCCGCCTCTCGCCAGGCGCGGAAGCCGCCCAGGATCGCCTTGACGTTGGTGTACCCTTTGCTCATCAGGATGCGCGCCGCACGGGCGCTCGACTCCTCGTTCGGTCAGGTGCAGTAGGTGATGATCTCCGCATCTCTGGGCAGTTCCTGGTAGCGGACCTCCAGATCGGCCAGAGGGAGGGAGATGGCGTTGGGGATGTGGGCCGTCTCGTACTCCCCCTGGGTGCGCACATCCACGAAGATCGCCGTGCCGCTGTCGAAGCGGGCCTTGGCCTCGGCCAAGGGGATGCGAGGCACCTCCGGGTAGGGGATGCCCTCCTCGTCGTGGGTGTCGGGCAGGGTGCTGGCCGCCGGCGCCGGACGCTCCTGGTCGAGCAAGAAGAGCAGGCCGACCGCGAGGAGCAGGAGGCTGCCCGCCGCGACCAGCGTGAAGGGCGTGAGGATCCGACGTCGCGGAGCCTGGGAGCGCCGTCGGCTCCGGGGCCGCTTCGACGAACGGGACGACGATGGGTTGGTCTTCGCACCGCAGACGCGACAAAAACGGGCTCCTGGTATCAGTTGGGCTCCACACTGCCCACAGACCTGAGTAGCCATACGCTCCGCTCCTTGGTTTCGGGTATCTCGGATCACGGTCTGGGACGGCTGCGCAACAGCCGCATGCCGTTGAGGATGACGATCAGCGAGGCCCCCACGTCGGCGAAGACGGCCATCCAGAGGGTGGCCAGGCCGGGCAGCGCCAGGGCCATAAAGGCCGCCTTCACCAGCAGGCTGAAGGCGATGTTCTGCCGGACGATCCCCAGCGTGCGGCGGCTGAGCTGCACGGCGAAGGGGAGCTTGCTCAGATCGTCGGCCATCAGCACGATGTCCGCCGTCTCCAGGGCCTGGTCGGTGCCGGCGCCGCCCATCGCGATGCCGACGGTGGCCCGGGCCAGGGCCGGCGCGTCGTTGACCCCGTCGCCCACCATGGCCACCGAGCCGTGCTCCGCCAGCAGCGCTTCCACCGCGTCCACCTTCTCCGCCGGCAGCAGATTCGCCCGCACCTCGTCCACCCCCACCTGGGCAGCGATGGCGGCTGCCGTGCGGGCGTTGTCGCCCGTGAGCATCACCGTGTGGCGGATGCCGGACCGCTTGAGGACGGTCACCGCCTCCCGCGCGTCGGGCCGCACCGTGTCGGCCACCGCCAGGAGGCCCAGGGGGTGCCACGGCGCTGCGTCGTCAAGCTCCCGAGCGGCGACGAAGATCACCGTCTTCCCCGCGTCCTCCAGGGATTGGACCTGGGCGAGCAGGGGGCCGACCCCTACGCCCTCCCGCTCCATCAGCCGGCGGTTGCCCAGCAGCACCTGCCGGCCGTTGACGGTGGCGATCAGGCCGTGGCCCGGCACCGCCTGGAAATCCCGGCACTCCAGCAGGTCCAGCCGCCGCGCCTTCGCCTCGGCGACGACGGCCGCCGCCAGCGGGTGCTCCGACACCCGCTCGGCGCTCGCTGCCAGCCGCAGCAGATCGTCCTCTCGCCCCCGTCCGTCGGAGGGGAGGACCTGGGCCTCCGGGTTGGGGATGAGGTCGGTGAGGGCGGGCCGACCTCGGGTCAGCGTGCCGGTCTTGTCGAAGGCGACCACCCGCAGCCCTCCGGTCGCCTCCAGGTAGACGCCACCCTTGACCAGGACGCCGTTGCGGGCGGCGCTGCTGATGGCGCTGACGATGCTGACCGGCGTGGAGATGACCAGGGCGCAGGGGCAGGCGATGATCAGCAGGGCCAGCGCTCGGTAGAGCCACCCGTGGCCTCCCGTCGCCGGCTCCAAGAAGGGCTGTCCAAAGAGGAGGGGAGGCACGGTGGCGATGAGCAGGGCCAGGCCCACCACCGCCGGCGTGTAGTAGCGGGCGAAACGGTCCACCCACCGCTGGGAGGGGGCCTTCTGGGCCTGGGCCTCTTCGACCATATGGATGATGCGGCTGAGGGTGTTGTCCTCGGCCAGGCGGGTCACCTCGACCTCCAGGGCGCCGGCCCCGTTGATGGTGCCGGCGAAGACCTCGTCACCGGGCCCCTTCTCCACCGGCAGGCTCTCGCCGGTGATGGGCGCCTGGTTGACCGCCGAGGTGCCCTGGACCACCTGCCCGTCCATCGGGATGCGCTCGCCCGGTCGGACCAGGATGCGGTCGCCCACGGCCAGTTCGGCGACGGGCACTTGCTCTTCGTGGATTCCGCACCAGGGGCAGGGGCCGTTCTCGTAGAGGCCGCCCTCGGGGAGGGGGCGTCCTCGATGCTCCTCGCAGTCCACGCAGGGGCGCAGCACCGTGGCCTCGGCCGGGGCCAGCTCCATCAGGGAGCGGATGGCGTTGCGGGCTCGATCCATCGTGTAGCTCTCCAACGTCTCTCCCAGGCTGAAGAGGAAGATGACCAGGGCGCCCTCCTCCCAGGCTCCGATGGCCGCTGCGCCCACTGCCGCGATCGTCATCAGGAAGTTGATGTCCAGTTCTCGGTTGATCCAGGCCCCCCTCACCCCCTTGCGGGCGACGTAGAAGCCCCCGGTGACCATCGCTGCGGCATAAAAGCCGTGGGGGATCAGGCGGGGGAGGCCGGAGGTCTCCAAGGCGAAGGCGGCCAGGGTCAGCAGGCCGGAGACGAGGGTCAGGGTATCGCGTCGCTTGCTGGCCATGAAAGCGAGCAGCCCGCGCAGCCCTCCCGGACGGGCTTCTTCGTCCTTCGTTTTCTCGGCCTCTTCGTCCACCACAGTGTAGCCCAGGTGGCGGATGCGTCCAACGATCGCCTCGGGGTCCAGCACTTCGGCGTCGTACTCGACGGCCATCTTCGCCGTGGCGAAGTTGACGGCGCAGCGGAGCACGCCCTCCAGCCGGCCGACACCTTTCTCCAGCTTGACGGCGCAGTCGGCGCAGTCCATATCGGCGATGCGCCATTCGGTGTGGCGGTAGCGCTGCTGGATGGTGATGCCTTCTTCACGGGCGTGGCGTTCCACCTCGGCCAGGGAGATCAGGTTGGGGTCGTAGTGGAGGCAGAGGCGGGCTGCACCGTTGTCCTGATCCACGTGGACCCGGTCAATGCCCTTGTGCCGGTGCAGGGCCTCTTGGAGGCGTTGCACACAGGCATCGCAGTCGCCGTTCTCCGGCAGAAGCACAGGGATTTCCAGTTTCAGTTTTTCGATCATTAGCCTCTCCTGAATCTGTGCGATAACCAGTCAGACCTCCGAGGTTTCGTTGTGGCCTCTCGCCAGCCGCATTCCGCCCCAGGCGTGCCAGAGGGTGACGATCAGCCCTGTGGCGATGAAGAGCACCGTGAATACCTGGGCCATGCCGCCCCCCGCATCCCCTGTCTGGGTGACAAAGAGGTACTCCAGGGTGAACATCACCACTCCGACGGCCGCCCCGAGCACTCCCAGGAGGCTGAGGCCACGGGGCCAGCCGGCCTGGCGGGACATGCCCCAGCCCAGAGCTCCGACCCCCAGCCCGACCAGCAGGTAGCCCCAGGTGCGGGTCATGCGGCCGGCGGTCTGCAAGGCGACGAAGGCCAGCCCGGCGGCGGACGGATCGCGGGCGTAGGTTGCGGGCAGGCTGACGTAGGCGGCCAGGTCCAGCGCCTCGGCGACC
>WFUY01000569.1 GCA_015484715.1 Thermoflexales bacterium
TCCCCACCCCACCGGTGATGGTAAGGACCTGCCCCTCCCCCTGACGGGCCTTCTCGACGATCTGGAGGGCCTGGTCCATCTCGGCATCTCGACCGACCAGAGGCCCCCCCCGGTCTCGGCTCAAGGGAGCAATTTCCCGCAGGCCGGTCACCCGGCAGATGGCGATGGGCTGGGCCTTGCCCTTGACCCGGACAGGAGGGAGCGGCTCCAGGAAGAAGCGGTGCTGGACCTCCTGGGCGGTGGTCTCCTGGCGGACGAGGACCTCCCCCGGCTGGCCGGTCGTCATCAGTCGGAAGGCCAGGTTCACCTCGTCGCCCATCACTGTGTATTCCCGGCGGGTGGCAGAGCCGACGTTGGCGGCGAAGACGTTGCCGCTGTTGATGCCGATGGCTCCCATCCGGTCCGCCAATCCGGGGAAACGCTCCCGCAGGGTCGCGACCACTCCCTGCATCTCCAGCGCCGTCCGGACGGCCCGCTCCGGATCGTCCTCATGGGCGCGGGGCGCACCGAAGAGGGCCATCAGGTGGGGACCGACCGGTCCTGCGCCGATCTTGTTGACCACGCCACCGTACTGCCGGACGACGGCTCGCAACTCATTGAAGTAGGTGTCCAGGTAATCGGTCAGGGTGTTGGCCTGGTCCCGGCCCATCCGTTCAACCGTCCGCTCCACCCCGTGCAGATCGGCGAAGAGGACGGTGACCGGTCGCCGCTCATCGAGAGGCTCAATGTGGCGGGGGTCCGGGCGAATCCGCTGGAGGAGTTCATCGGGTAGGTAGGGAGCCAGAGCGTCCAGCCGGGTCACCAGCCAGTGGATCGCCCTGGCCGGATCGTCCAGCGGGGGCAAGAGGGTCACCTGAGAGGAGCTCTGGGGGGGTACCGAACGTCGAATCCGCCGCAGGTGGTAGAACCCCTGAGCCGCCGTGGGGTGGGCTTCGATGGCCGGGCCGGCCGCCTCCCAAGTTGCCCAATCTAGGATCACCATCCCTGCCTGGGCCAGGCTCTCCGCTTCCCCCATCGCGGCCAAGGCCGGCCCCATCACGGCATACTCCATCCCTTCCACCGAGCCCAGGCTGGCCAGGAAGACCTCGCCGCTGCCCAGGCCAATAGACATCCGCAGCGGGAAGGGCCCCAGCGAGGTCTCCACCTGAGCGAACTGGCGATCCATCGTCTCCTGCATCGCCAGCGCCGCCTGGCAGGCCCGCAGAGCCGCCTCCGGGCCGGTGTAGAAGGTCAACAGCGCATCACCGCCAAACTTCAACAGGTCACCGCCATAAGCTTGAGCGATGCCGATCATCGCCTCAAAGTAGCGGTTGACGATCTCGGTGATCTCCTCGGCACCGGCCCGAGCATCGGCAGCCTGGGCGAACCGCTCCGACATCGCCGTGAAGCCGGAGACGTCGGCGAACATCACGGTGCCCTCGCGGAACTGGCCTTGGGATCGCCCCGGCGTTGGTCGGTCCAACTGAGCCTGCACCAGCCCCCGAGGCAGGTAGGTGACCACGACCTCCAGCAACGCCTTCAGGTGTGCCTGACAGCGCACGAGCACCGCCTGGTCCAGGGGTGGCTGTAGCTGCTCCTCCCAGGACCGGGGGAGGTAGCGACGCATACGGTTCAGGATCCTCCTGGAAAGTGGCATCGTGCAAGCGAGCTACAGGTCAACGCTCGTGACGCAGGGCCAGCAACCGCTCAAAGAGCTGTTGGGAGATGGGGAACTCGAAAGGACGGCCCTCCTGACCGGCCCAAAACTCCTCCAGATAGCGGTTGGCCGTGGTACGCTCGTAGACGTAAGTCTGGAGCAGCAGTTCCAGCCGGTCGGCGTCGCGCACCAGCCGACCCTCGACGCTGGTCCGGTCCTCGAACTCCTGCCACCAGGCACGGAGACGATCGGCGAAGGGAACCCCCTCTAGCACCTCGGTCAGGGCCCTCATCTCCGCCTCCCGCTTGGCCCCCGGCGGGAAATAGCGCAGGGCCGGCGTCGGGATGTCGGTGAGCACGCTCTCCGGCAGGTCGTGCAGCAGCGCGATGGTGAGCAGCTTGGCCCGATCCACCGGCTCTCCCAGAAGCTCCGCCAGCACCAGGGCGATGAAGGCGACACCGAAGCTGTGATCGGCAACGCTCTCCACGTCGGTCAGCCCCCGGACCGCCCAGCCCCCTCGAGGGGTTACCTTTAGCCGGTTGGCCTGGAGCAGGAGATAGAGGAGCGCATCTATGGCTCCCTTCATAACTTGTACCCGATCTGGCGGAGGAATCCCTTGCGCCAGGCGATCCCCGCCTCGTCCTCAACGCCTTTGGTCTTCACCCCGTCAATGACGCCCAGGATACCTCGCCCTTGCTCCGTTTCGACCAGGATCACCTCGACCGGGTTTGCCGTAGCGCAGAAGATGCGGCAGACCTCGGGGACCATCTTGACGGCGTTGAGGACGTTGATGGGGTAGAAGCCTTCCGCCAGGAAGAGGATGAAGCAATGGCCGGCCGAGAGGGCCAGGGCATTCTTCTTGGCCAGCTCGATCATCGCCTCATCGGTGCCCGTCCATCGGACCAGGGCCTCGCCCGACGACTCGCAGAAGGCCAGGCCGAACTTGATGCCGGGCACTGCCGTCACCAGGGCCTCGTGGATGTCCTCGACCGTCTTGATGAAGTGAGATTGGCCCAAGATGAGGTTGATCGCCTCCGGCTTCTCGATCTTCACCGTGAGCAACTCCATAGCAACCTCCTCCTTGCCTGACAGGGAATTGAGCCTCGGGGCATGCCCCCATCGCCCTGATGCCCAGGACCGAGGTCAATTCTAGCATAGTCGGCCCTTTAGGGCAAATGGCGGCCAATTGGCCGGTCAGCCGGCTCAAAATTGACGGGTTCACGAATCGGGAGTACAATAAATTCGACGCGGCCGAGGCTGCCCGGAACCCAGAGAAGCCTGGAGGGAGAGCATGCCCTACGCCACCATCCATGGTCGTTCCCTGTTCTACGCCCTGCACCAGGAGGGGGAACCCGGCCATCCTCCTCTGATGTTAGTGCACGGTGCCGGCGGGTCCCACCTCCACTGGCCGGCCCAACTCCGTCGTCTGCCCGGAAGGACGGTCTATGCGCTGGACCTACCGGGGCATGGGCGGTCCGAGGGGGAAGGAGAGCGTTCCATCGCCAGCTACGCTGAGGTCTTGGAAGCGCTGCTGGACGCCCTCGCGCTGCCCCAGGCCGTCATCGGCGGTCACTCGATGGGCGGGGCCATCGCCTTGCACCTGGCTCTGACCCGCCCTGAGAGGGTAGCCGGCCTGGTTCTGATCGGCACAGGAGCCCGGCTGCGCGTCCTCCCGGCCATCCTAGAGGGCATCCAGACCGACTTCCTCGCCACCGTGGACCTGATCACCCGGATGGCTTGGAGCCCGGATGCGCCGAAGCCCCTGGTTCAACGGGGCGGCGAGATCACCGCCCAGACCCCACCCACCGTGCTCCTGGGGGACTTCACCGCTTGCAACGCCTTCGACGTGATGGATCGGCTGGACCAGATCCAGGCTCCCACCCTGGTCGTGGGAGGAACGGCGGACCGGCTAACGCCGCTCAAATATGCCCGCTATCTGGAGGCCCACATCCCCAACGCCCGGCTGGTGACCATCGAAGGTGGGGGACATATGATGATGCTAGAACAGCCTCAGGCCGTCGCCCAGGCCGTGGCCGACTTCCTGGCCGGGCTAGACGCCGGAGAGCTTGCACCTTCTTGAAGCGGCGGAACCGGGCGAAGGCTGCCCCAGCACCGGCGCTTCCGGGCTGTGCCGGTGGAGCACAATATGCAACGCGCAACACGTCCCACTTTGGTGATTACCCATATCTTGGGGATAGGGAATCAGTCGTCCACGAACTCCCTTTACTCCCCGGCCAATTCGTGCTATACTGAGCACAGAACGGCCCAGTAGAGGGCCAACATTTCTACCAGGACCGTGTTCACCCTCCCGCAGGTTAGGCGCGTTTCCGACGCGAAACCGTGCTTCAAATAGCCCATCGGGGCTGAAAGCGCCCTCGACCGGTGACCTGTGGGAGGGTAGGCTGAACAGATACCCAGGACCGATTTCCCCATTGGGAATGGGGACGGATTGTGGTATACTATCGTGGGAAGGAAAAGGGATCCCCTGGCGGGGGCTGAACGTGAGCTTGCTTCAGGGCTGGCCCGGCTGCACCGCGCTGGCCTGGGAAGTATGTTCCCTCTCCTGCGGGAGGTGGGGCGAGGGCTGGGGTTCCTGGGAGCCCATGCACTGTGGCTGCTGCAACCCCTCCTGGTCCCCTTCGTCCCCTCCCAACGGATCACAGCTTGGGCCCGCCTGCTAGAAGACCCGGCTGCGCTGGAGCGGCTGCTGACCCACGCAGAGGCACTGGCGGCAGGGCAAGCTCTGGAAGAGGCCGCTCAGACCGAGGAGTGGGTCTCCATCCCCCCCGACCGCAGAGAGAGATCGAGATGAACACCTACGAAGTCATCGCCCTGCTCTTCCTTTTCATTCTGTTCGCTCCCCTGCTGGGGTTGACCGCCGTGCGCCTACGGCGAGGTTGGCGACCGGTCCTTCGTCCCATCTCCGCCTTCCGCACGCTGCCCGGCCAGGTGGGGCGTTCTGCCGAGACGGGACAGACCCTCCACGTTGCCCTGGGCTCCGGTGGGCTGGGGGGAAGCGAGGCAGCAGCCAGCTTGGCTGCGCTCTCGGCCCTGCGCGCCTTCGCCGAAGAGGGGGCGGCGACGGAGACGCCTCCATTGGTCACCGTGGGGGAGGCCACCCTGCTCCCGGTCGCCCAGGGTGTGATCCAGCGGGCCTACCGACATCAGGGCGCTCCCGCCTCCTTCAAGATGACCCAGGTCCAGTTGGTCGCCCCGGGCGCGCTGCCCTATGCGGCGGGGACGATGCACCTCCTGAAGCGAGGGCAGATCTCTGCCAACGTGATGCTGGGCACCTTCGGCCTGGAAGCCGCCTTCATCACCCGGGGAGGTGCCGAAGCCGGTCTGGAACAGGTGGCCGGCACGGGACGCCTCGAAGGGCTGTCCGTCTTCTACACGAGCGCCGACGACCTCCTCATCGGCGAGGAACTCTTCGCCGTCGGTGCCTACCTACGCCAGCGGATCGCCGACATCGCCAGCCTCGTCACCCAAGACCTGATCCGCTTCCTGCTGGTGCTGGTGATCCTGGCGGCCGTCCTGGTGAAAACCTTGTTGGGTTAATCGCATCAGACCTCCAAGGTCCTACAGGCCTCGGAGGTCTAAGTCGGCTTCTGAAGGAGTAAGACGGTGAGGTTCCCTCGCCTCCCATGGCTGGTAATCTTCACCAGCGCTTTTGGGCTGGTCACCCTGCTGGGGTATCTGAGCATCCCGGTCTTCCAGCAGATCCAGTGGGTCCTGGTGCAATGGGTGGTCATCATCGCCGCCTTCGCCCTGATCCTGGGCTTCTTCAACGTCCTGCAGGTCCATCTGGAGCGGGTCGCCCGTCAGGAGTCGGGATGGTTCTACAGCCTGGTACTGGTGCTCACCGCTATCACCGTGTTGATCTTTGGGCTCGGGGGCGGTCCCGGGGATGAGCCCTTTCTCTGGTTCTTCCGCTGGGTCCTGCTGCCCCTGGGAGCTTCCATCGCCGCGCTGCTGGTATTCATCCTGACCTACGCTGCCTACCGGACCTTGCGATTGCGCCGCCAGACGGGGGGCCTGATCTTCCTTCTCTCCGCCATTGTGATCCTGGTAGGCAGGATTGCCCTGGTCGGGCCGGCCGGTCCCCTCGTCACCTGGTTTCGGGATCGGTGGCTGGCCGCCGCAATCGGAGGGATGCGTGGCCTAATCCTGGGGGTCGCCCTGGGCACCATTGCCACCGGGCTGCGGCTGTTGCTGGGAGCCGAGCGAGTTCAGAGCGAGTGACAGAGATACCTGATGCTGCTATGAAGGGCCTCGGATACCCAGGCCGCTGATGATACGGATAGACGATGATCACCTGTCCTAACTGTGGTGCAGCCAATCCCGATCAAGCCCGATTTTGCAGCCAATGCGGGCACGCGCTGGCCGGCCAGGCTGAGGTGCGCTGTCCGATGTGCGGAGTGATGAACCCGCCGGGGACCGTCCACTGCCAGAAGTGTGGCGCCCGGGTGGTACCCTTGCGGGCTACCCCGCCTTCGGAGCCCCCCGCTACTCCCAGCAGACCGGTGGAGCCCAGCCCTCCTCCTGAGAGCACAGCACCACCGCCCCCATCCCCGCCACGCCAGGAAGAAGAGGGCTGGCTGAGCCGTCTGCGCGCCCGGGGTGAGGAGCCTGAGATCGAGCCGGAGCCGGAACCGGAGCCGCCAGCTCCTGCGGAGCCGGAGATCCCTGAGTGGCTGAAGCGACTGCAGGCCAACGTGCCTCCCGGTGAACCCTCCCCCTTCGACGACCTGATCAAAGAGGTCACACCCTCGCGAGAGGAGCCCACA
>WFUY01000570.1 GCA_015484715.1 Thermoflexales bacterium
CCCCAGCCGGTCGGCGAGGACCTGGGTCATCGTGGGTAGGTCGGGCATCTCCAGGGCGGCCCGGGTGATCTCGTTCAGGAGGGCGAGGAACTGCTCTCGGGCCTGCAAGGTTTCTTCGGCCTGTTTGCGGTGGATGGCGAAGGCGATGTGGTAGGCGATGGTCTGGGCCATCCGCACCTCTTCCTCGGTGAAGGGGTGGGGGGTGTCGTAGTAGAGCATGAACTTCCCCATCAGCCGGCCCCGATGGACGAGGGGGATGGCTCCCAGTCCCCGGATCCCCTCGGCGAGGATGACCTCCCGCAGGTCCTTCAGTTCGGGGGCTTCGGCGGCGTCGGGAACCAGCACAGGGGCGGGATCCCATTCCTCAGGCGCCCAAGGGGAATGGCCCTCCACCGCCCGACGATAGTCCTCCGAAAGGCCGTGCCAGGCTTTGAAGCGCATCACGCCGTCGGGATCAAGGAGCAGGATGGCTGTCCGGTCGGCCTTGATGGCACCCTCCAGCGCACTGAGGGCTTCCTCGTAGATCTCCTCGACGGCTTCGGTGCGGTTGACGGTGTCGGTCAGGTGGTAGAGGGCCTGGAGTTGCCGGAGGCGTTGGTGCAGAGTCTCCGTCGTCCGCCGCTCCTCCTGCACGAAGCGAGCCAGGAAGATGACGGCCAGGAAGGCCAGGAGGCTCACCATCAGCCCCGGCAGTTCGGTCAAGGAATTGAGCAGTGGGAGCGCTGGTCCCCCATGTTCGGACCACAGTGCCAGCCCTGGCCGAATGGCCATCAGAGCTAGCATCACCGTCAAGAACCCCATTCGCCAGTCCCGCACCCGTCGCAGCAGGACGATGGACCAGCCCATTGCCACCAGGCGAATCCCTATGGAGAGGACGAGCACCAGAACCGCCAGTGACACCTCGCGTACCTCCTAGGCCCTTGAGGGGACACGGATGGACGCGGATGGGACGGGTTCACACGGATAGGCCCTGAAAAAGTCCGTGTCCATCGGTCGCGTCCGTGTGCATCCGTGTCCATACGTCGGCCTCGAGGGTGTTTTCCTACGGAAGACGAAGAATCCCGGCTCTATGATACTACAAGCCGGGGGGAGATACAAGGGGTTCGTAGTCCGTAGTCCTCGGTCCTCAGTCCATAGTCCTCAGTCCTCAGCCCTCAACCAGCGGTCGGCGGTCGGCGGCCGGCAGTCGTATCCGGTCCTCAGTCCGCCGCCAAGTCGCTATCCGCTAGCCTCGCTAGGCTGCTCGATCGGCGGGTAGGGGGTGGTGCCCAGACGGGAGAGGAGGGCGGCACCCAGGGCCAGTCCCATCAGCAGCCACATCACGAGGCCGCCCAGGCAGGGTACCAGGGTTTCCACCAGCCGCGCTCCCAGGGTGAGCAGGAAGGCCCCGCCACCCACCACCAGCGGGGGGGGTAGGGAGAGGTTCAGCGAGCGGGCGACCTGCTCTCCCAGACGGGATCCCAGGCCGGCCCATCCTAGCAGGCCAACCGCTGTGGCCGCGACGACCAGGACCGGGATCAAGGGGGCACCGCAGATGGTGATCAGCAGCGTGAAGGAGAGGGCGGCCACGGCGAGGATGCTCAGGCAGCCCACGCTTAGGCTGGGCAGGGGCGATTGCAGAGCCGTCTCACCGACTAGAGCCATCTGGCGAGGCCAGAGGGCGTGGATGACCACGGCGATCAGGCCGATGGCCAGGGCGGACAGCAGCGCACCGACGCCACGCCAGACCACCAGGGCCGGCCCTTCGGTCCAGAAGAAGCTGGGGAAGCGCCAGGACCAGGACCAGAAGCGCCTCCAGGCTCGCCCTGGCCCCACCCCTCGCCAGGGGAAGGTCTCAACCAGCCTCCCGTAACGGGCCCCGGGCATCGCTTCGACGCGCCCCCCCAGGGTGACCACGTCGCCGGCCACGTGGGCCGATTCGTTCAGGGTGACGTCGGCCCCCAGCACGACCAGGTCGCCGCTGATGTAGCCGGCGATGGTGGTGTTGCTGCCCACAGCGGTCACGCTGCCCAGCACCTCGCTTCCCGGTTCCATGCGCAGGACGGCCCCGATGAGGACCAGGTCGCCGCGGATCCGGTCGCCCTCGCGCAGCACCAGTTGGCGTCCGACGACGACCTCATCGCCCAACGGTCCTAAGGCCAGGGCCCGGGTCGGGGGAAAGAGGAGGCTTGTCAGCCCCAGCAGCACAACGGCAGCAAGTATCCCGACAATTCGACGCATACGGTTTTCTCCTTGCAGAGCGGTTCTTCCTACGCTTCCACAACGAACTGCAAAGCAGCGATCAGAGACGCGAACACACGCTTGATTTCCTCTTCGTCGGCCAGCAAGAGAAGCTTGCCGGCGAAGACGGCTGGTGACATTCCTAACCGGACTGTGGCCAGGTAGATTCGCACATAGTCCTTGGCCTCTCGCATACGGATGCCATTGCGTCGGAGCAACTCGGGGACTTCCTGACGGACCTTCTCTGCAAGGGCAGCCTCGCCAACGCTTTTCAGGCCAATTCCTTGGAGCAGTCGCGTTGCGGTTCGAGGATGCAGGGCCAGAGCAAGCACGTAGTCATCTGTTGTAGACTTGGTGAACCGCTGCGACAGGCCGGGTATTGATGGGTAATGGGCGACATGAAGAGCCAGCCGCAGGTCCGGCTCATCCGATTGCCACGTGAAAACGTTAGCGTAGTCAGGATGAACAGCCAAGCTAGGCATTTTTGCAAACCCGCGCTCTTCAAAAAGGCGGCGGACAGTTTCTGCCACGCTCTGCCGGATGCTGTCGAGAGACTCGCCCTCATCCTCGTCCAGATCCCGCATAACCAGACAGCGCACAGGCGCTGCACCGAGCTCCGGTCCCAACTCGTTTCTGATCGCCTGGATGACTTGTGCCTTGCCGCCTTTCCGCTCGCGCAGGCGTTTCTTCCAACCAGGGTTAAGATTGACGCTCAATTGGCGTTCCATCAGATGGATCACCACATTTTTCTCCGTATCCCCTTCAACGAATACGTGGGGCAAGTCCATGGCTCTATTCCTCCTCCCGCAGCGAGAAGAAGAGTGGGCTGGTCAGTTCATCCCCCCATGCTCGGGGGTCCCGTCCAGCTTCCAACCAGGCGATCAGGTTGTCTGCGTCAAACCACGAAGAGCGGAGAGTCCCCTCCTCCAAAGCCAACCGGAAAGCTATGATCTGGCTTCCGTTGATCTGACCCCTTCGGGCCATCTCTGTGAAGCATGCGACCACTTCCAGGCTCTGGCTGCTGATGAAAAGCTGGACCGGTTTCCCGTGTACGATCTCTGCCACTTCCTGGAGAAGGCGATCCAGTGTTCGGGGGTGCTGGAACAACTCCGGCTCCTCCCATAGGACCAAGCCTGGCTCTCCGTCCTTGGTCAACTCAGCTAAGGCGATCAGAGGGGTCAGGAGCTTGAACGCTGCCCGTGCTCCGTCCCCGTACATATCAATTGGCATCGCCCGTCGTTTCTCTGGCGCGATCCATCCTTGCTCCCAGCGGCTGTCCAGCCCAGCCGGCGGCAAGAACTGCACGCTGAACGGCTCACCGATATCGAAGACCTTTCCAAAGTGGTGGGCAATTCGGTGGGACCAGCCGGGAATCTCTCCCAACATACGTTGGTAGAAATCCAAGAGCAAATGACGCTGGATGATGTCCATCTCGTAAAAGAGCACCCGGCGTGGCACAGGAATGTCTCCCTGGATAACCCAGGTGGCGCTTCCCTGCCGGTGGTAGCTCAGCTCAGGGTGCCAGCAAAAACACAAACTCTTCCCCGAGAAGGGCAGGATTTCACGGCCGCCGAGCTTTTCAGCCAGCACTTCGGCTTCCTGTTCCAAGTTCCGCACCGTAGACCTCAGGCTGAAGAGGGCGACGACTTGTTCCTCACCCTTAGGGAATCCGCCTTCGGTGCTGAGGGTAAAGGAACGCAAGGCTGACTCTCGGTCCTCAACGGTAATCCGCAACAGGCCACCATCCCAGCGCCCCAGTCCCTTCCATCGCTCTGGAAGCCCGTGTTTGGTCCACACCCGGGAAAGCGGGTGATACCCTAGCATATCTTTGTCTGACACCCCCACATCATAGGTGCGTTCCTGGTGGGTCAGCACAGCCTCACGTCCCGCCGTGGCCGCCAAGTAGAGGGCTTCCAACAAGGTGGACTTCCCGGCGTTGTTGGGGCCGATCAACAGGTTAAACTGCCGGAAACGGCTCACCACCCCCTGCTGAATGCCCCGGAAATTCCTGAACCTGATGCTTGTGATCATAGGATTGCCTCCTGGGCGACCTTCTCGGACATACGGCCACTCACTCGCGGGTGCACTCTTCGTTCAGGGAGTCTGGACCCGCCGATCCGCGCTTCTGAGGCGGTAGGCGCCCGACTGGAGGCCCAGCAGGAAGAGCAAGAGCGCCCCCAGAGCGGCGTGGGCGGCCGCGCCGAGGGAGAGGTCCAGACCGGCGGCCAGGGCGTGCGCCGCAATCCAAAGCCCCCGCAAGGTGTGCCATACCACCACCAGCCCGTGGCGGGCGAGTTGGCGGATCACCTCCGCGTCGGGGGAGAGGGGGAGCGGGAGGAGCCAGCCCTGCAGAAGCGGGGCGAAGGCGAGCAGGGCCGCCGCTGCCAGCACGACCAACCCCCCGCCCAGCCGACGGCGGGCGTTCTGACGGGCCAGCCGGGCTGCCACCCGGTCGGCGAACCCCGGCGCCGGCGGAACCAGGGGCGCACGACCGAGCCAGTTCTCGACGGCCTGAAGCGCGGTCCACTCCGCCTGACAGACCGGGCAACGATCCAGGTGGGCTTCCAATCGGTTCACATCGGACAGCACCAGGGTGCCATCCAGAGCGTCCATCATCAGCAGGCCGGCTTCTTCGCAGTTCATAGGCTCACCTCCTCAGCGCTCAGGCGGGCTCCGAGGCGGGCCGGGGCGCATTGGGCACCAGGCCGGCCTGCTGAGCAGCCCGGGCCAGCATACGCCGGGCCCGGAAGAGCCGGGACTTGACGGCGCTGACGGTGCTCTCGGTCATCTGGGCGATCTCCTCATAGGAGAGGTCGTACCAATAGCGGAGCACGATGGCCATCCGGTAGTCGGGGGGCAACGTGGTCAGCAGGGCCTGGACCTGGGCCTCTCGCTCTGCTTGCTCCACCGCTTGCTCCGGGTCGGTCTCCGGGCCGGCCTCCGGCCCGGTCCACCCCGCAGCCTGGAGGGTTTCCTCCTCTAAGGAAAGCCAGGTGAGCCGGCGGCGTCGCAGCAGGTCAATGCAGTGGTGGGCGGCGATGGCGAGCAGCCAGGCGCTGAACTTACGGGTAGGATCGTAGCGGTGGAGCTCGCGGTAGGCCCGCAGAAAGGTCTCCTGAGCCGCCTCCTCGGCCTCCATCGGATCGCCCAACATCCGGTAGGCCAGGTTGTAGACGGGGACCTGATAGGTTTCCACCAGTTGGGTGAAGGCAGCCTGATCCCCCTGCCGCGCCCGTTCGATCCAGTCCCGCTCCGTATCCACGCCATTCCGCTCCCCGCTGAACCTGATCGGTGGCGAGCCAGCCCCACGATGGGGGTGGGGCGTCGGCGTCCATAGGGCTATACGCACCGGCGGCTGGAAAGTTGCACGTCTCGATTGTATCACAGCCGGGAGTGGACGGCAACCTTTAGTTGCCATAGAGGTCTCCTCGTTGTACAATTCTCTACGTCCATATCCACCCCCCGGAAAGTGAGGTCAGGGCTTGAGCGACTCCCCCTCAATCCCTCTGTACGAAATCGAGCGGGCGCGGCGCGAAGCGCTGGAGATGCTTCAGGCGGCGGCTGCCGACCTCACGGCGGAGCTGGACCTGGAAGTGTTGTTGGATCGGCTGGCCGAGCGGGCTGCTGCCCTATTCAACGTACCGACCATCAGCGTGATGCTGTGGGAACCCGAGGAAGATATGGCGACCATCTACGCCTCCCGGGGGCTCTCGCCTGCCTACGTGGCGGGCCAACGGATCCCCCGAAGGGAGGCAGAGCAGGTCTTGGAGACGGCCGAGTGGCGTCCCTTCGTCCTCGACCTCCGTGCTAATCCCTTGGGCGACCGGGACCTTGTCCTCAAGGAAGACCTCTACAACGTCCTGGCCGCCCCTTTTGTCTTCCGGGGGCGGTTGCTGGGCTCTCTCAACCTCTATGGCAAGGGAGCACCTCGGGATTTCACTCAGGACGAGATGCGGCTGGCCGGCATCCTGGCCAACCAAATGGCCGTCGCCATCGAGAACGCCCGTCTCTTCCAGGAAACCCGCCGGCGGGCCGATGAGATGGCTGCCCTGCTGGAGGTGGATCGCCAGATCTCGTCCACCCTCAATCTGCCTCACCTCCTGGAACTGATCGCCAGCCAGGCCC
>WFUY01000571.1 GCA_015484715.1 Thermoflexales bacterium
GTGTGGATCGGGACGAGGTAGAGCGGGGGATGGTGTTGGCGGCGCCGGGGAGCATCACACCGCACACGGAGTTTGAGTGTGAGGT
This sequence comes from Thermoflexales bacterium, assembly GCA_015484715.1. Lineage (GTDB taxonomy): Bacteria > Chloroflexota > Anaerolineae > S140-20 > S140-20 > S140-20. The sequence continues at coordinate 86 of WFUY01000571.1, forward strand.
GTATGTGTTGAGGAAGGATGAGGGGGGTCGGCACAAGCCGTTTTTCAGCGGGTATCGGCCGCAGTTCTACATTCGGACGATGGATGTGACGGGGGAGGTGATCTTGCCGGAGGGGGTGGAGATGGTGATGCCGGGGGACAATGTGACGATGCAGGTGAGGTTGATCGAGCCGGTGGCGATTGAGCCGGGGAGCCGGTTTGCCATTCGCGAGGGCGGCCTGACCGTCGGCGCCGGCGTCATCACCAAGATCATCCGGTGAGGGAACGATGGCGAAGAAAGCTGTCCGCCTGACCATCACCCTGGCGTGCACCGAGTGTAAGGAGAGGAATTACACCACCCAGAAGAACCGGCGCAACGACCCCGGTCGTCTGGAACTGCGCAAGTTCTGCCCGCGGTGCCGAAAACATACTCTGCATCGTGAAACAAAGTAACGGTAGCTATTAACCCGGTCGCACAGCGCAGGCGAGTAGCTCAATTGGTAGAGCAGTGGTCTCCAAAACCACAGGTTCCGGGTTCGAGTCCTGGCTCGCCTGCCAAGTAAGCTTGAGGGGATGGGGACGTTGAGACACCGTCGGCCACGGCGGTGTCTCAAAGTGTAAGCAGATTGCCAATAGTGAGGGGAAGTGTGGCAAAGGCGCAGACGAAAGAACGCAAGCGGGAATGGGGGGTCGTCCGCTATCTGCGGGAGACCCGAGCGGAACTCTCGAAGGTGCATTGGCCCAGCCAGGAGGAGGCCCGGAACCTGACGATCCTGGTTCTGGTGGTGACCATTGGGATGGCAGCCCTGCTTGGGCTGTTGGACTTTTTCTTCTCTTGGGAACTGGCTGGGGTCATTGATGGGCAGGCCGTGCAACTGATGATCGCTGTGATACTCGTCGTGATCATCGGGGCAGGGATGACGTGGATGGCCCGGCAGGAATAGCCGGGGGTGGATGTGATGGGAGAAGAGGTGGAACATCTGGTCTCACCTGAGGAGGTCGCCGCCGAGCCCGAAGCGCCGGAGGCGATGGAGGAGGCCCTCCAAGAGCCGGTAACGGCTTTGGCGGAGGTGGATTTTGGCTTGCCCGAGGACTTCACCCTGGGTGGGGAAGAGAAGCAAGAAGAGCCCTCTAAAGAAGCCGCCGAGGAGGAAGAGGACGACGGGCGAGCCTGGTACGTCATCCATTGTTATTCCGGCTATGAGAATAAGGTGAAGCACAACCTGGAGCAGCGCATCGAAACGATGGGGATGCGGGATAAGATCTTCCAGGTTGTGGTGCCGACCGAGGAGGAGATTGAGGTCCGGGAGGGCAAGCGACGCACCGTTGAGCGGCGTGTTTTCCCCGGCTACATCCTCGTTCAGATGATCATGGATGACGATTCCTGGTACGTGGTCCGCAACACGCCTGGCGTCACCGGCTTCGTGGGCATGGGGAACAAGCCCACACCGCTTCGACCTGAAGAGGTCCAGGCGATTATGAAGCGGATGGAGGCGGAAGCACCCAAGATCAAGGTCACCTTCCGCCCGGGGCAGAAGGTCCGCATCATTGATGGACCCTTCAACGATTTTATGGGTACCGTGGACGAGATAGATATGGACCGAGCCAAGGTCCGGGTGCTGGTCTCTTTCTTCGGTCGAGAGACCCCTGTGGAACTCGATTTCCTGCAAGTGGAGAAGATTTAGAATGAAGAAAGTCAAAGCGGTCGTCAAGCTCCAATTGCAAGCAGGCAAGGCCAATCCTGCACCCCCCGTGGGGCCTGCGTTGGCTCAGCATGGCATCAACCTGATGGCCTTCTGCAAGGAGTACAATGCCCGGACGTCGGGCATGATCGGGGACATCGTGCCGGCCGAGATCACCATCTACACCGATCAGTCCTTCACCTTTGTGTTGAAGACGCCCCCCACGCCCCACTTGCTGCGTAAAGCGGCCGGCATCGAGAAGGGCTCCTCCGAGCCCAACCGACAGAAGGTGGGCAAGATCACCCGCCAGCAGTTGCGGGAGATCGCCGAAGTGAAGATGAAGGACCTCAACGCGGTGGACATCGAGGGCGCGATGCGCCAGATCGAGGGAACGGCCCGCAGTATGGGCATTGAGATTGTGGACTGACGGGAGGCGAGAGGCAAGCGACCGATCGCCTCTTGTATCGCTTATGTCGTGGGAGGGTTACAGCCCGCTTGAACCACAGGAGGAACGATGCCAAAGCACGGAAAGAAGTACAGGGAAGCGCTGGCGAAGGTTGACCGCCAGCGGTATTATACGCCTGAAGAGGCGTTGAAGCTGGCCAAAGAGACCAGCTACGCCAACTTCGATGAGACCGTCGAGGTCCACATCCGGTTGGGGGTGGACCCTCGCCACGCCGATCAGCAGGTCCGGGATGTCGTCGTGCTCCCTCATGGGCTGGGCAAGCAGGTTCGGGTGCTGGTCTTTGCTCAGGGGGATGCGGCTCGGATCGCCCGGGAGGCCGGTGCCGATTACGTAGCCGACGACGACGAGTGGATCAAAAAGATCCAGAATGGGTGGACCGATTTCGACGTGGCCATCGCCGTCCCGGAGATGATGGGCAAGGTGGGGCGGCTGGGCCGTATCCTGGGTCCCCGAGGCCTGATGCCCAACCCCAAGGCGGGCACCATCGTCCCGGCCGATGCCCTTCCCCACGTTATCAAGGAGGCCAAGGCGGGCCGGGTGGAGTTCCGGGTGGACAGGACGGGGAACCTGCACGTGCCCATTGGGAAGGTCAGTTTCCCCACCGAGCACCTCTTGGAGAATATGGCGGCGCTGATGCACGCCGTGAAGCGGGCCCGTCCGGCGGCCGCCAAAGGCCAGTACATCCGTCGCGTGACGGTCTCGACGTCTATGGGGCCCGGCATCAAGGTAGATCCCATCCAGGCTAGTATGATGGAAGTTGCTTGAGGGACAACCGGATAGCCTGAGACAGCAGGTGCTCTTCAGGGGCTTAAACCATCGCCTGCCGAGGCAATGACGGCTGTGGAGACCCCCTCTTTCCCCTGGTGAGGGGAAGGGTAGTGGATTTCCGAAGGATCGTCTTTGCGTCGGCGGCGATGCAAAGACGATTTTGTTTGCAGAAAGGAGGTGGTCGAAACTTGGCTCTTACCCGTGAACGCAAGGAGATGTTGGTGCGCCAGTTCGCCGAGATGGCCGCCCGTAGCTCCGCCCTCATCTTCACAGAAAATCAGGGGCTGACGGTGGCCGAGATGACCCAGGTACGCCGCCGGGTGCGCGAAGCAGAGGGGGCCTACCACGTGGTCAAGAACACCCTGTTGCGACTGGCTCTGGCTCAGGCCGGTCTCCCCGTCCCCGACGAGCTACTGAGGGGCCCCACGGCCGTCAGCTTCTGTCTGGGGGAGGTCCCCCCTGTGGCCAAGGCGCTGGTCGAGGCCACGAAGGAGATGGAGCGGTTGCAGATCAAGGGGGGCATCCTCGAAGGGCGTGTGATGGACCCGGAGGGGATTCAGGCCCTGGCCGATCTGCCGACGCGCGAGGTCTTGATGGCCCAGGTGCTCGGAGGCATCCAGGGGCCGGCGCGTCAGGTGGCGGGCGTGGTAGCGGGCGGCATCCGGCAGATCCTCAACCTGTTGCAGGCTCGTATCGAGCAACTGGAAACCGCCTAAGTCGCGTAAAGCGTAGAAACCCAGAACGTTACATTGCTAAGGAGGAACGATGGCAGATTTGGAGAAGCTTGTTGAAGAGATCAGCAGCCTCACCCTGCTGGAGGCTTCGGAATTGGTGAAGATGCTGGAGGAGAAGCTGGGCGTCAGCGCGGCGGCTCCGGTCGCTATGGCCGCGATGCCCGGCATGGCCGCTCCGGCCGCTGAGCCGGAAGAGGAAAAGACCGAGTTCGACGTCATCCTCAAGGAGATCGGTCCCAAGAAGATCGAGGTCATCAAGGCGGTGCGCAAGCTGACGGCCCTGGGCCTGAAGGAGGCCAAGAGCCTGGTGGAGAGCGCCCCGACTCCCGTTCAGGAGGCCGTCTCCAAAGAGGCCGCCGAAGAGGCCAAGAAGCTTCTGGAAGAGGCCGGCGCGGTCGTCGAGATCAAGTGAGCGACCAAAAGGGGGGGTAGGGGCAACCTGCAGGTTGCCTCTACATCCCCCCCCCCGGTGAGTTTTGGTCACACTCAGATCAAACAGTGCCAGAATCCCCGGCAACGAATTTCTAGCAGCGCTGGAATCCCTATTCCGGCGCTGTGCTGTTAC
>WFUY01000572.1 GCA_015484715.1 Thermoflexales bacterium
GGGGGCCAGCAGCCGGCGCTCCAGTTCGGCCAGGAGAGCCTCGTCGGCCTCGTAGACGTGGTCCACCAGCAGCACCAGCGGGGTCTGGTGAACCAACCGCTCCACATCCTGCCGCAGAAACCGGCTCAGATCGTCCAGGGGAGCGTCTCTCTCTCTGGGGAACAAAGAGGTGCCCCCCTGCCACCGGGCAACCTGCTCCCCCAAGGCGCGGATCAGGTGGGCGACCTGGTGCCAGTTGAGGAGGCTGAGGTAGACGGCGTGAGCCCCCGTACCCTCCAGTCGGTTCCCTATCGGATGGTCGGATGGGGGGAGGGTCACTTCGGCCAGATGGCGCAACAGCCAGGTCTTGCCGCTCCCCCGCTCGCCGGCAAAGATGATGGTGCGCCGTCGCACTATCTGGTTCCCACCGATCTCCCGCGCCCTCCCCACCACCAGGTTGATCTCCTGCTCCCGGTTGACGAAGCGCTCTGGATGGTAATCAGGTATCCCATCGTTCATACGCACCTCCCGCCGCCGCCTTTCCAACCCCTGCCCAAGATCGCTTGGAGGAAGAAAGAAGGGGACCCCATCGGCTACGATGACGTCCCCTTGCTCACATCCTGTTTCCCCCCGGCCTCTGCCAGCCCCCTGTCCCCAGCGGGCTGCCGGGCGTACCAGGCCAGGGCTGCCTCCAGGTCCTCCGACGAAAGGCGACCCTCCGGCCCTGCCCGGAGGATGTGCTCCAGGAAGAGCCGCTCCGCGACCAGGAGCAGCTCCCGAGGGTAGGGCCGGACCTCGTCCACCAGCCTCTCATCGGCATCGTACAATCCTGGATCACCCAAGGCCCCCAACCGGTCGAACCGACCTTGGCTGGCCGCCAACAGCCGCTGGCGCAAGAGGGTCAAGAGGGACGAACGATTCCAATTTATCATAGCAACTCTTGGCTCCGGTGTCAAGAGCCCTTCGACCCTTTCTTGCCAGGGCCTTGCCTCCTGAGGCAGGAACGCCTTCAGGAAGGCTCCTAGAGCCTGATCGTTCCATTGGCGGAGGAGGTGTAGGAGGGGGGCCAGGACCTCCGCGATCCTGTCCGGGCGGTTCAGCGTCTCCGGGTAGGCGTCCACCCCATCCAGAAGCAGGTAGACCGCCCGATAGCCCAGGAGGTCGGTGAGCAGCTCGTGTAAGCTCTGCCAGCGGCTGTCGGCATCCGGTTGGGAGGAGGGACCGGTGGAGAGGACGTCGGTCAGCACGGCTTTCAGTTGTTGAAGGCGCCGAGCTGTGGGCGGATTCGCCATCGTGAAGGTGGGATCATACCCTTCCCCCAGCACGGAGAGGTCTTGGGCTGTCTGCACGGGGGCCAGGAGATGGATCGGCGGGGTGGGAAGGGTGTGAGCAAGCCAGGAGGCCAAGCGGCGGCGTTGAGAAGGCGGGAGGTCCAGGTAACGTTCAGGGCGGTAAGCAAGGGTTAGGAGTAACTCTCGCGCTGCTGCTTCCAGGATCGTCTCCTGATAGCTTCGCTGCCGATCCGGGGGGGCCGCCTGCATGACGCGCTCAGGGAGTGCGTAGACGATGGGGAAGATGTGTCGTCCGTCCCAGCCGGCCCGGCAGGCGTGGGCCAGCCAGACGCGGAAGGCGCTCTTCCCTCCCCCGGCCGAGGCGAAGACCAGCGACGGCCAGTCTCCCCAAAGGATCTCCAGCACCTGGTGTCCGACCAGGTACTGGCTCAGCCGAGGATCGGCAGCAGCGTCCAAAACACGAAAGGGGTCGAAAGCCAGGCCAAAGGAAGCCAGCCAGCGGTCAATCTGCGCTTCTGGTGAGTCGGGCGCTTGTTCAGGGAACTCTGTTGGTGCCTCACGGGAGGCTGCGCTATGGGATGGATCATCTTGGAATAAGGCCTTCATCGCCCGCTCACGTACACCACCATCTTCCGCGCGCAAAGACCCCAAGGGGAACCTATCAGGAACCGGCCTCCCGAAGCTCTCGAGGTTGGTGTTGGGGAAGCAAACGCCCTGTTCTCCCGCGATAAGGCCGATAACCCACAAGGGTTGCCTCTTCAAGGTTAAATTCCTGCCCATATGCACGGGGAACGGGTCTTGGAGTTTCCCTTTTCCCACGGCGTGGGATTCGCCTTCGTCCAACTCCAATGCGAAGATCAGGCTGGGAAAAACATCCTCACTCACCTCCTTTTCTCTCCATCGAAGGATTGAGGTCGGTCAGGGACCCACCAGTGAATACTCAGGATCCAGGATGAGCCGATGAGCAGCGCCGGCCCATCTTGGGGACCCTATCGTACCCCGAAGGCCCGAATAGGATCGTGTAGTTGCTTTGCAAGAGGCTCGCCCTTGGCTCGCGGCAACCTCACCCCAACCTCACCCTCACCAGGCATTCTCCAAGCGCACACCTTTGCCCTTGACCGTCACCACCAGGACCGGGTTCTTGGGGTCCGGCTCCAGGGCTTGGCGGAGACGCCAGAGGGCGGTATCCAGCGTGCCGGCGTACTCGGCGGGGCGGGCATCGGGGTCCCCGTGGCTGCCGGGATAAGCGCCCACGTACTGCAGGTAGAGGGGCCGACGGCGGCAGACCGTCCCTCGGTGGCGGTAGAGGAAGCGGAGCATCGCCTCTAGGCCGGGGGCCAGGTCCTCCACCCGCCGCCAACCAACAGTCACCCGGCCCGTCTCCTCGTCGAAGAAGAGGCGCGGGGGGTGGCGTCGCTTGATCTCCTGGGA
>WFUY01000573.1 GCA_015484715.1 Thermoflexales bacterium
CGTCGCCGAAGTCCCAGGCGTAGGCGTAGGGCGGGCGGTTGCTCAGCCCGTCGGTGCTGGCGGAGAAGGCAACCGTCTCTCCGACGATGGGGGCACTGGGGCTGGCGGCGGGCTGGAGGGCTGCCGGGTCCACCGTGTAGGCAAGCTGGGCACCGTAGAGGATGGCGGCCATATCGTCGCCCCGGGCATCGCCCACCCGTAGGGCCAGGACGTTCTTTCCCCGCTGGAGGAAGCCACCCGGAAGGGACAAGGTGGTCACGCTCCCCGTTTCGTCGCCGGTCACGACGCCAACGTTGACGCCGTTGAGCCAGACGGAGGCCTCGCCGTCCAGGCCGGCCCCGATGGTCGTCGCGTTGAGCAGGCTCAGGGTAGCGTCGGCGAAGGGGGTGGCGGCGTTGATGGGCAAGCAGAAGGGGCGGTGGATGAAGAGGTACTGGGGAGCCGGGCCGGTGGGCAGGGGATAGCCGTTGTCGTAGTCGGTGCCGTTGTAGCGGTTGGGATAGGTCGTGCCGTTGCCGGCGTCGGCCTCCAGAGGGCCTCCCGGCGTCCCTCCCCAGATGTGGTCGGCTCCCAAGGCCAGGAGCGGGTCAATGGCTCCGCCGCCGGTCCAGGCGGTGGCCCGCTTGACGGGGAAGGCGGTCGTCCAGCCGGAGGCACTGGGGTTGAAGTCTCGGTCCCGCCAGCCCGGCTGGGGGTCGGCAATGGAGTCCTGGAGCCAGGTGTAATCCACCTGGGGCCCGGCCTGCCCTTCGTTGCTGACCAGAACTGCAGTGCCGGTGGCCTGGTTAGCCGGAGCGGCCAAGGACAGTAAGTGAGGCCAAAGGAGAAAGAGCAGGGCTCCCGCGATGAAGACAGACGGAAAGAGAGCGGCTAGCCGCCGGTTCTTATAGTCCATCGTCCCCCCCCTCGGTTTGGTCAGGTGGTCAGGTGGTCGCTTGGTTGCTTGGTCACTTGGTCCACAGTCCGCAGTCCTCAGTCCGCCGCCAAGCCGCCAATCGCCAGGCCGCGTGATCGGCGGTCGGCGGTCGGCCGTCGGCGGTCGAATGCGGTCCTCGCCCCTTGCCCCCTGCCCCTTCTCGGCACCTCATTCCCTGGCGCTTCCCCTGGTCGGCGGTCGGTTGTCAGCGGTCAGGTACAACAGTATAGCATAGAAAACGGGAAAAAGGAAGGGGAAAAGGGTCTCAGGTTCAGAAGGATTGCCAATTTCGTTTCGTCTGCCATCGCTGCCAGGCGGCTCCCAGGCCCACCAGCAGGAAGGGACCACCACTGAGGATGGCCAGGAGCAACCAGCGCACCGGAGGGCCGCCGGTCAGCACGGCCAGGAGGCAGAAGAGGTTGATGGAGAACCCCAGCGCAGCCGTGGTCAGGTCGGCCGCGATGCGAGCTTGCCAGAGGGGGTTGTACTCTTCGGGCGCGTCGAAGAAGGCAGCCTCTGGCCTCTCCTCCACGTAGGGGCGGGCGTAGTGCCACCAGAGATACAGGACGGTCAGGGCGACTCCGATGCCGACCAACCAGGTCAGTTGGGCACGGGCTGTGATGATCTGGTAGACGAAGACCCAGATGAGAAGCCCCATCACCAGGCTCAGGGCAGCGCCCAGCACTTCGTGAAACAACGTCCAGATGTAGGCACTCAACCAACGTACCATCTCCACACACCTCCAGCCAGAGTGTAGCACCAATTGGCCGGCAAGTCAACACCCCTGGTGATTACCCATAAGTGAGCGAGGGGATGGACTGCGGTAGGCTGCCCACGGGTTTCTCACGGATGCACGAATGGGGCGGCTCCTAATTCGTGTATGCGTGCCCTATTCGTGGATGGTTATCCCCCTACCCCTGGGTAATCACCGCAACACCCCTGCATCCTGCCACCGGCGAAATTCCTCCCTGCGCGAGCGTATCGAGTTGGGGACCTACAGGTAGCCGAAATGGGCTCTGGGCTTCGTAAGATGGTCGAAAAAGGGGGGGGAGCTTGCCCATAATGAATTTGAGCCAACCCGCGAAATAGGGTACAATGTACCCTATCTCTTTCCCAACGAGGTTGGCTCCTATGAGGTGTATCACAAAGCCCTCGATCCTTCAATTGGTCCAGCTTCGTCTGCACGCCCTGGTGGTGCTCAGCCTCCTTGTCCTGGCCGTCCTCGGCTCCATACCCGAAAGTCAGGCGGGCCGGCTCACCTGCCCGCCCCAGGTGGTGGTGGTTCGAGGAGGCCAACGGTATGGGCGACGCCGTTGCCCGAGGTGTGACGGCGTCCATCCCGGTGCCGGCCGGTGGTATCTGTCTCACACCTGGCCCATCCCCCTTCTGCGCAGCCTGTTGCTGGGAGGCTTGTGGCA
>WFUY01000574.1 GCA_015484715.1 Thermoflexales bacterium
ACCTGCGGGTGGTGGCGGTCTACCCGGACGATCTGCACAACGCCATCACCCCCACCCGCTTGGTCGCCCTCCAGAACGGCCATCTGGTGGGGGAGGTAGAAAGGTCGAATTATGAAGACCTCGCCGTTAAGTGAGGGACAGATTCGCTTGATCCGTCAGTGGGCCAAGGCGTATCGTGCTTGGAATGAGCAGCAGCGGGCACAGCGTCAAAGGGCCCGTCGTCGTAGCATAGAAGAGAAGTTGGCGCTTTTCTTTGAGCTCTGGGAGGCTGTGGCAGAGATCGCTCCCCCCAAGAGTGCAGCTTTGCATCAAGCTCAGCTACAGGCCCATCTCCTTGAACGACAGCGAATGCAACGTTTTGAAGAGCTGCGGGCCCATGGAAAATCCATTGCTTGAAGCGCTGCGGCGGGCAGTCCAGTTCTTAGAGCGTGAAGGGATTCCTTTCGTTGTGGTCGGAGGGCTGGCGAATGCGGTATGGGGGGAGCCACGCACCACCCGCGATGTGGATCTCAAAGTCTACATCTTGACTTCCTCATTGCTATCCCCGGATATGAGGAGCAAGTGCGAGAGCGTGCTCATCCGATCTCCTTTGGCGAGATGGTCTTGCCCGTCTGTTCGGCTGAGGATTTCATTATCCACAAAGTGATCGCCGACCGTGCGAAAGATTGGGCTGACATTGAAGGGGTGCTCATTGAGCAGGGAGAGGCGCTGGATCAGGAATACATCCGTAGCTGGCTTGTGCAGTTTGCAGAGGTCCTAGAACGGCCAGACTGGGTGGAGCGTTATAACCGCTTGGTTCAACAGCTTGGGGGGAGGTTATGACCCAGGACTGCGTCTTCTGCCGCATCGTCGCCGGGGAGGCACCGGCTCAGATCGTCTATCAGGATGACCTGGTCACCGCCTTTTGGGACATCCGTCCGGTGGCTCCGGTCCACATCCTCATCGCCCCCAACGCCCACTACCGTTCCCTCAACGAGATGGGGCCGGAGGAAGAGGCGGTGGCCGGCCGGATGATGCTGGTGGCCCGACAGATCGCCCAGGAGCAGGGGATCGCCGATCGGGGCTATCGGCTCATCCTCAACACCGGGCGGGATGCCGGGCAGGTGGTCTTCCACGTCCACCTTCACCTATTGGGCGGCCGCCGTATGCGCTACCCGCTGGGCTGACTTTGTGCCCCACTCACGCCCTACGTTTCACGCCTTACGTTTCACACCTTACGTTTCACACTTTACGTTTCACGCCCTACGTTTCACGCCCTACGTTTCACGCCCTACGTTTCACGCCAAGGAGGAACCCAATGGACATCTCCACCACGTCTTACAAGCGCTGTGAGCTGGTCAAGGTGGCCGGCCGGATAGACAGTGCTTCGGCTCCACGCTTTGAGGAAGCTCTCCAGGAGGTCCTGGAGCGGAAGCGGTACAACATTGTGCTGGACCTCTCCGGTCTGGAGTACATCAGCAGCGCCGGCCTGCGGGCGATGGTCTCTACCCAGAAGGTCTGCAAGGAGCACGGTGGGCAGTTGGTCCTGGCCGCCGTTCCCAAGGCCATTCAAGAAGTGCTCGACTTGACCGGCCTGGATGCTCTCTTCACCGCCTATCCCGACACGGTCTCGGCGGTGGGGAGTTTCTGAGGGCCTGTTGGAAGCCCCTAGGCCCTGTTGAAAGCTGTACCAGAGCTATGGAGCGATCGCTGACAGTGCCGGCCCGGTTCACCGAGTTGGCCCATATCGCCGAATTCATTGCCCAAGCTGGCCGGGAAGCGGGGCTGGACGAGCGCACCCTCTTCCACGTGCAGATGGCGGTGGACGAGGCCTGCTCCAACATCATCGAGCACGCTTATGGCGGGGAGAGCGATGAACGGATCAGGCTGAGCTGGCACTGCGAGGGGGAGAAGTTCGTCGTGACCATCCAGGATTGGGGCGAACCCTTCGACCCTTCTGCCGTGCCGGTGCCCCGACTGGACGTTCCCCTGGAGGAGGTGCCCGTGGGGGGGTTGGGACTCTACATTATGCGCAAACTGATGGACGAGGTCACCTTCCACTTCGATGAAGTGGAGGGCAACATCTTGCGGATGGTCAAGCGATGTCCTCGGTGATTCCCGTCGTCGTGAAGCGAGTCGAAGATAGGGGTGGGGCTGAGAGGGAAGAGGGCATCTGGCGGGTTGTCCCCCAAGGACGGCTGGACGCCCGCACCGTGTCGGCCCTGGAGTCCGCCCTCGAATCCGCCCTCTCCCAAAGCCCCCGCCTGGTGGTGGATATGAGCGAGGTGCCTTACATCTCCAGCGGTGGTCTGCGGGCTTTGATGGCCGCTCGACGCCGGGCGAGGGCTCAAGGGGGTGACCTGAGGCTTTGCGGGCTCAATGAACGGGTCGAGGAGATCTTCGATCTGATCGGCTTTGCGGCCCTCTTCCCCATCTTTGGGAGTCTGGAGGAAGCGGTGGAGTCATTCCGCCAGGAGGGGTGACCTAGCGGCGTCCAGGGGGCTTCCTCGTCCGTGTCAGCGGCCAGTCAGGCCGCTTTTTTACGAGGGAAGCTCCGGCGGGATTAGAATCCCAGGAAGTGGCGGAAGGCGAGGAAGATCAACACCCCTAGGACGACCAGGAGCACCATCCCCTGGAGCATTGTCCAGAATCCTTTTAGGAGGTTTGTCACGAAGGATGAGAAGGCCTCGATCAGTTGGCTGGCCCCCTGAGAAGCCCGTCCAGCTCCCAGGGTCAGAAGCCCCAGCCCTCCCAGAAGCGTGAGAAAGAGCGCCGCGAAGCTGGGATCAATTGAGGTCAAGTCAAACATTTTGCATCCCTCCGACCCATCTCGCTGTGTCGCCGGACCGCTTGTGGGCTATTGTATCACCATTTTGCGTCCAAGGCAATCCCTAATGAGAGAAAGAGGTTGGTTGGTGCGAATAACCCCCGGGGCAGGACCTCTGAAGTCCGCCGGACTTCGGAAGTCTACGGCGGTTAACCCAACGCTTCTTCACACTAACGAAGATTGTCCATCGCCGGTGGCCGGTAGTCGGGAAGGCAAGAGGTTGCGATGAGTGGGTGGTGGCTTCACGCCGTCCTGGGAGGGGCCATTGCTGCGGTGATCTGGCTATTGCGTCGGCGCTGGCGCTCCCGACGGGCGCTGGAAGCCCGCGTGGCCGAACTGACCGCCCTCAGCCAGGCGGGCCGGGCGATCCTGGAGGCGCCTCCCGACGTGGATCGCCTCTGCGAACTGATCTACCAGCAGGCCAGCCAGATCGTGGACACCTCCAACTTCCAGTTGGGGCTCTTCGAGGATGGTCAGTACCGGATCAAGGTCTGGGTGCGGCGCGGAGAGCGACAGCCCCCCGCCAGCTTTGATCTGACGGATAATGGGGGACTGGTCGGCTGGATGCGGAGGAGCCGACAACCCCTCTTGGTGCATGATTTCCTTCGTGAATTGGACCGCCTGCCTGCCCGTCCCCGCTACGTCTCGGATGATCCCCCTCGCTCGGCCATCTTCGTCCCCCTTATCGCCCAGGAGCGGGTGATCGGGGCGATGGCCATCCAGAGCTACCGGCCGGCCGCCTTCACGCCGGACCACCAGCGGTTGCTCTCCATCATCGCCAATCAGGCCGCCGCCGCCATCGAAAATGCCCGCCTCTTCCAACAGGCCCAGCGGCGTGCCCGCCAGCTCACCCTCATCGGTCAGGTCAGCCGTCAGGTCACCGCCGTCCTGGAGCTGGACGATCTCTTCCAGCGGGTGGTCACGCTGATCCATCAAACCTTCGGCTACTACCACGTCGCTCTCTGCACCGTGGACGAGGCCCGTCAGGAGGTCGTCTTTCAGGCCAGCCTGCGCCCCGAACTGGAGGACCTGCGTCTTCCCCTGGGGGAAGGGCTGGTGGGCAGCGTGGCCCAGAGTGGCGAGCCGGCCTTGGTCAACGACGTCAGCCGAGACGAGCGTTATCTCTTCCTGGCCGCGCTACCGGAAACCCGGAGCGAGTTGGTCGTCCCCCTCAAGGTCGAGGGACGGGTCCTGGGCGTCCTGGACGTGCAGAGCGATGGTCTGCACGCCTTCTCCAATGACGACCTCTTCATCTTGGAGACGCTGGCCGACCAGGTGGCCATCGCCATCCAGGAGGCGCGGATGTATGCCCAGGCGCAAGAGCGGGCGCGCCAGTTGGCCGTCATCAGCGAGGTGGGCCGAGCCGTCGTCTCCATCCTGGACCTAGACCGCCTGCTGGACCAGGTGGTGATGCTGGTGCAGACCCGGCTGGGGTATCCCTATGTCTCCCTCTTCGTCGTCTCCGAGGACGAAGACCTGGTGCGCTATCAAGCCGGCATCGGGCGGGACGACCGATCCTCCCCGCTGAGGGGACAGACCTATCACCTCGACGACCCCAATCCGGTCCCCTGGGTCGCCGTCCACGGGGAGCCCCTCCTCGTCCACGATCTCCACCAGGACGCCCGGTGGCGCGCCGGAGCCGGTCCCGAGGTCATCCGTTCCGTCCTAGCGGTGCCGTTGAAGATCGGCAAGCGGGTAATCGGGGTCCTGCAAGTGCAGAGCGAGGAAGTGGGGGCTTTCGGCGAGGAGGATCGCTTCCTGTTGCAGACCTTGGCCGATACCGTGGCGGTGGCCTTGCGCAACGCCGAGCTCTACGCGGCCGAGCAGGCCCAAGCCTGGGTCTCGACGGCGCTGCTCCAGGTGGCCGAGGCGGTCGTCCGCCAGGCCGAGCTGAGCGACGTGCTCGACGTCGTCGCCCGACTGACGCCGATGCTGGTCGGCGTCGAGGTCTGTCTCATCCTGACTTGGGACGAGACGCGGCAGGTCCTGCTGCCCGGCGCGGCCTACGGCTTGGATCGGGAGCGGTTCGAGCGCTTCCGGTCCCTTCGGCTGCCCAGAGAGGCGTGGCCCGCCCTTCTGGAGCCGCCAGCCGAGGAGCGGATTGGACGGGGAATCGAGCCCCTGGAGGGGCCGGTTGCCTCGGCTCTCTCCACGGCGCTGGGCCTCACGGCACCTGTGGCCTTTCCCCTGTGGACGCGGGGGAAGCTGAGAGGGGTCCTCGTCGTCACGCTTCCGGCGGAGCACCCTGCTCC
>WFUY01000575.1 GCA_015484715.1 Thermoflexales bacterium
CCCCCTGCCCTTGCCCCTCGGTGCCTCATTGCCGCGTTCCTCGTCGTCTCATCCCTCGTTGCCCTCCCCCGCTTCTACCGCCCGGATGATCTCCGCCCCCATCTCCTGCAGCACAGCCGCCTCCTCGGGGTCGGTGCCGGCGGCCCGCCAGTACCGTTCCAGGAGTTCCACCGGGCTGAGGGATTCCACGGCGGCGATGTCGCCCAGCCGAGCCCGAGCCCGTTGCACCCGGCGCTTGACCAGGTGGAAGTCGAAGGCCAGCCGGGCGTGGCGGTAGAGAGCAGCGTCGTCAATCCGCGGCTCCACCTCCGGCGGATACTCCAGCACCAGCCGGACGATGGCCCCCTCCAGCGCCTCCGGGGCCGGCAGGTGGGCCAGGATGACCTCCATCGGATCGTCCCCTTTCTCCAGGCCCTCCAGGGAGAGGTAGCGGTCCACGAAGGGGCGGGTCTGGAGGGGAACGAACTCCCACTGCGTCTTCCCCCGGTCCACCGTTGCCAGGACGAACCCCTTGGTCTCCCGCGCCTCGCTGAAGTCTATGCGCTCGATGGAGCCGGGGTAGACGACAGGGGGATGGCCCTGGGGGTTGAGGTTCTGGTGCTTGTGGATGTGGCCCAGGGCGACGTAGTCCAGACGGGGGTCGGTGACCAGCCCACCGCTGAGGACCAACTCGTGGCCCAGCATCACCTGGCGCTCGCTGCCGTAGACGGCCCCCTGGACGCTGGCGTGGGCGGTGAGGATGGTGGGGAGGGAGGGATCGGCCTGCTCCAGGAGCTGCTGCACTGCCCCAGTCACCTTCTCCTCGATGCGCAGCAGCACTTCGGTGAGGGACTTGCCGGCCATCTCCTGGCGGGTCATCAAGCGGGAGCGGGGAACCCAGGGGATGGTGATGACCTGGGCCGGGATGCCCAACTGCCGGGCGTCGTAGCAGCGGATGCGGTCGGCGACGAAGATGTGGGGCACCTCCAGGGTGCTGAACTCGGCGATGGCGTGGGCACGGCCCGACGCGGCCGGGACATCGTGGTTGCCCACCAGGAGGATGGTGGGGATGCCGGCCCGCGAGAGGCGCATCATCCGCTTGCCCCACTCCCGCTGAAAAGTGGGGTGGGGGTTGCGGTCCTTGTAGGCATCGCCGGCGAAGATTACCAGGTCCACCGACTCCGCCAGCGCCCGCTCGACAATGGCGTCCAGCGACTTGAGAAAGTCCACGACCCGGACGGGCAGGGCGGTCTCCGGGTCGTGACGGCCATAGTTGACCATATCAATGTGCGCGTCGGCGAAGTGTAGGAGACGGATGGCCATAGGGCTACGCCTCCAGCGTCCCTGTGCGTTTTAGGTATTCCAGAACGTGGTTTGCAAAAACCTCGAAATCGTCCAGCGATTGGAGAGCCTCGTACACCTGGTGGGGGTCAATCTCCAGGTAGGAGTGGACAAGGATGTTGCGGAAACCGCTCATTCCAGCGATGCGCTTGGCGAAGTCGCGGGGTAGTACCCCGACGCTGCCCATCTGGCGGATGATCTCCCGGTACTCTTGAGGACGTTTTCCGAAGTCGGCTGCCAGGATGTGGGCACCAATGTCGAGTACGGCCTGGATCGCCAATTGCAGCCCTCGTTCGACGATCCACTGGGCGGCATCATCCTCCAAGTAGGCCTCCAGCGAGAGGCTCTGATAGGGCCTCAAACGGGTGGTGTAGTCCTTGAGGGCTTCCAATCGCTCGAGTACGGGCTTGATGTCCGTCATTTTTCTGATCTTTCTGTATTTCTGTGACCTTGGTAGTGCTGGAGGACGTAGTGGTAGCGGATGCGTCGGAGCGGTCGGGTATCTTCGTAGTCGCGCAGGGCCGTGATCTCGAAGCGGATCCGAAGGCGATCATCCCGGCAGTAGAGGAGCACCCCTTCCTGATAGACGTAGTAACGAAGCAGCGGAGAGGCCCGGTCCAGATCGGCCACATAAACATCGTTGCGCCGGAAGAGGTGACCCAGCTCCCCGATCAGGCGTAGACGTTGTTGGAAGCGCTCGTCGTCGGAGAGGGATGAAGCGAACTGCACCGCGATGTCCACGTCGGAGAGGGGGCCGGCATCGCCCCGGGCCTGGGAACCGTAGAGGTAGGCCAGCACGACGCCGTGCTCTCGGAAAATGCGCTGAAGCTCCTCGCGCTTGGCTTGGATGGGAAGGCTCTCTCCAACTCCCACCGGCATACCTTGTTACCCGTAGAGCTCTTCATTGATCTGGTCCACCGTCGGCCTCTCGGCGGCGACGGGGACGCCCACGCGGCCTTGGATCTCCTCCCAGAAGTCCCGATCGTAGCGGCGGGAGCGGACGGCGATGGGCATCGGGACCCCCCAGCCCAGCAGCAACACCTCCTCCCGCTCCTGGAGGCGGGCCAGCATCCCCCGCAGCTTATCCCGACCGGAGAGGCCGGTGAGGACGGCAGCGATGTCGTCGGCATCCCCCAGCCAGCCGGTGATCCGGGTGCCCAACTGAGACATCACCTCGTCGTGGATGGCGCTGGGCCGCTGGTCCACGACGAGCAGCGTGACGTAGTACTTGCGCATCTCGCGGGCGATCTGGCCGAAGGCGGTCTGACCGGCCAGCCGAGGGCTGAGGAGCTTGTGGGCCTCCTCGACGACGATAAGCAGCGGCTTGGGCGGGCGGGCGCCCAAGGCCCGCTGGCTGCGGTACGTCTCGCTCTTCTCCACCCACCGCTCCCGGATGCGCCGGGTGAGGACGTTGCTCACCAGGAGGTAGTCCAGCTCGTTCTCATGGCGACCGAAGCTGAGGACGACGTGGCGGCCCTGCTCCAGCCGGTCCACGATGGCGGTCACGGCGTCGGCCGCCGGCTTGGGGACGATGTAGTCCCGGTCGGCGATGCGGCGCAGCCGCCGGTGCAGGGCCTCGGCCGCACCCTCGTGGATGTTGTTCTCCCGCGCCCAGGCGGCCACGCTGTCCGGGGCCGGGATGGTCTTACCCTCCTCGGTGGTGATCGTCTTCCCCGCTTCCAGCCGGGTGAAGCGCTCGAACCAGCGTTCGCCAAAGGAGCGCCGGAGGGCGTGCAGGGTGGTGGCTGCCGTCTCCGTCAGGTTGAGGGTCTCGCCGAGGGCCATGATGTCGCCGGGGGTGATGTCGCTCATCGCGATCTCCAAGGTGAAGTCGGGCGACTGCCCCCGCACCTGGGAGCCGGCCCCTAGCGCGGCCACCTGCACCCGGGGACCGAAGAGGCTCTTCAGCCCCCGCACCAGGTTGTCCTCCTCGTCGGTGTCGTCGAAGCCGTACTCGTTGTGCATGTCGAAGACCAGGACGCTGGCCATCGTCGGGTCGTCCACGCCGGCGGCGATGATGCCGGCCAGCAGCATCCGGGTGAGGAAGCTCTTGCCGGTGCCCGTGGCCCCGAAGATGCCGCTGGAGCGTTTGACGAAGCGGCCCAGGTCCAGCCGCACCGGGTAGCCCTGTTCCAGTGTGTAGCCGACGACGAAGCGGTCCGGGGCCTCCCGCCCGAAGACCTCGGCGATGTCCCCCTCGTGGGCCAGCCGGACGGGGGCGTGGTGGCCGGGGATGGTCTTGACCGGGCG
>WFUY01000576.1 GCA_015484715.1 Thermoflexales bacterium
CGCCGATGTCGTAGACGGTGATCGTTAACTGGTGGGGGGCTGCCTCGGTCGGGCTGTTGCCGTAGGCCGTGGTATCCCACGGGAAATCCCAGGGTTCGGCCTTGGCCGTGTAGACCAACTCCCCGTCCACCCGGTACTCGACCCGGTCAATGGGGCGCTGGGCCCGGCGGATCGCCACCCGGACGGTGACGGAGCCGACCAGGACCTGTCCTTCTTGGAGGTTCTCGACGACCACCTCCGGCGGCAGGGGCGGGACCTCGTACCGAGCGGTATCCTCGGCCACACGTCCCTCCCGGCTCACCGCGACCCGCACCTCCGGGGTCCCTTCGTACTGCTTGGTCGAGTAGCGCAGCGCGTACCCCTGCCGCTGTGAGACGAGGAGGTCCAAAAAGGCATCCAGCGCCTCCTGAGCCCCTTTCCGCCCCGGCCGGTACCACATATACCGACCGCCGGTTTCGTCGGCCAGGCGGCGCAAGAAGGCGGAACGGGGCTGGTCTGGGGCCAGGTTGTTCCCCAGCCCCACGGTATAGATGACCAGGTGGGCGTCCACTGCCTCTTGGATGACCCGATCCACGTCAACGCCGCTGACCAGGTCGGTGCCGTCGGAGAAGACAAGGAGGATCCGTCGGCGCACCCCCTCCCGTCCTGCAGCGTCCTCAATGGCCTGGCGTACCAGGTCGAAGAGGGCTGTGTTCTGGTTGCCGGCCGTGTCCACCTTGTTCAGCCCCTCGTTGATGGCCAGGTTGTGGTCGTAGGTGAAATCCACCAGCCGGACAGGAAGGCCACCGCTGAAGGCGAAGACGGCCACCTCATCGTCCAGGATGAGGCGCTGGAAGTCAGGGGAGATCAGTCGCCGGGCTGCCTCCCGGGCGTGGTCCACCCGACGGGCACCCCCTTCCCGGCGGGCGAAGCTGCCGCTGGAGTCAATCACCACGCCGATGAGCAGCGGGTGCTCGGTGGACTCCAACGTGAAGTCCGAGACCTGGACGTCGTTTTCGTAGAGGGTGACCTCGTCCGGCTGCAGATCGGTGATGGGCTGGCCGTCCACATCGTTGACGGCCAGGTAGAGGGTCACCGTGGGATAGCCGGAGGCGTCCACGGTGGTGATGGCCACCCGTCCCACACCGGCGGCCAGGGCGCCGGCCACCAGGAGCAGGCTCAACCCCACTGCAACTCCCCATGCCCACAGCCCCTTTCTCCGATACGGGGACCGTCGAGATTGCGAACTGCCGCGAAGAAGCTTTGCACGTGCCATAGTCCTTTCCCCTTCTCCACTTAACTCTAAACTTCAGACCCACCTGATAGAGCGTCCGCGGTGCCCCACGTCCACTCAGGGCAGCAGGGGGCGATACCAGACCCCGTCGTTGCTTCCGACGACCACCAACCCTCCGTGGATGGTGATCTCGCGTGTCTCCGCCGTAGTAAGCCCTTCGTTGTGAGGGGAGCAGGTTGTCGCCCTCCCCGAGCCATCTATCCGGCATCGGTAGACGCCTGCCCCATACGCACTCACGTAGAGGTAGCCATAGGTGTCGTCGTAGGCCAGCCCGTAGATGGTCTTGGCAGGGATGGCGTCCACCCGCTTCCAGAACCCGGCCTGCGAATAGTAAAGTCCCTTCTCCTGTCCCAGGCCGGCGTAGAGGGTTGTCTTGACCAGAAGGATGCTCCATACTTGGGCATCGTCGCACCCGTCTTTCAGGACGGTGGGATCTCCCCAGGAAGCCCCTTCATTCTCGGAGAGATAGAGGGTGCAATTGCGGGCTCCGGCGTACAACTTCTTCCCTACGGCGTACAGAGAGCGGATGCGCTTGTCATCAATGCCGTTGTTCACCTGCGTCCAGACGAAGTTGCCCAATGCCGTCTTGTAAACCCCCTGGCTGCTTGTGCCCGCGTAGAGGGTGGTGCCGGTCAACACCAGGTCGTAGAGGTAGAGCTCCCCCAGGCCGTTGTTGATGGGTGTCGCTGCCCCCCCTTGGATGCGATACACCCCCGGCCCCCACACCGCGACGAAGGCCTCGTCGCAATTCGAGGGGTTGGCCACCACCAGGTAGGCGGAGGGTTTTAGGTCGGCTACCTTCTCCCAAGTCTCCGCGCCATCGGTAGACTTCCACACCCCGTCGTTGACCAAGGTCCCGGCGTACCAGGTCTTCTCCCCGCACCCGGAGGGAGTGTGGAACACCTTGCCTGCGGTGTTTGCACCCTGCCGCCACGGTAGCGGATAGTTGCGCACTACGGCGGGCAGGTAGACCCGGACCGGTTGGACCGTGACGGTGATCGTTGGGCCGGGAAGAGGGCTTTGATTCCCCTCCCCATCGGTGGCCTGCAGGGTGAAGGTGTAGGTGAGGTTCCCCGTGGGCGTGAAGAAGAAGGTCCCGGAGAGGCCCGTCTGTGCCGGCCCGGCTTCCTGCCAGTTCGTGCCCGTCAGGACGTAAAGGCGCACGCGCCGGATGCCGCTGCCGTCCTGGGCGTTCCACCGAAGGGGAATGGGGACCAGCCCGGCCCACCTCTCCGGCCCGGTGATCGCCACCGTCGGCATCACCCGGTCCACCCAGACGGTCATCGGTGTGGAAGTCCCGATCTGCCCGTAGCCGTTGCGGGCCCGGGCGATGAGCATGTGGGCGACGCGGTCCTCCGTCGGCAGCGTCCAACTGTAGACGTACAGACCGGCCACGACCCCCGAAAGGGCCTCGTGGTAGGTCACCCCTCCGTCCACCGTGACCGAGACCACGTCCAGCAGGGCAGAGCCAGTACAGGACGTACCGCAGGAATAGGCCACCTGGACCGGGTAGACGGCTTGGGCACTGGACGTCAGCACCTCATTAGCCGCAGGCATCGTGATGGTCACGACCGGCGTGTAGGGACCGCTCTGAGCGAGGTGGACGGCCGGGAGCCGAACCGAAGAGCCGGTCGGAACGGCCGCGTGGACCGATGATCGCTCCAGGCCGGCCAGCGTCAGGAGACCGGCCAGCAGGAGAAGCGCCAGGACCGACCCAAGAGGGAGGAAAGCCCAACGACGAAGACCCGTGCTCATCTTGACCTCCTACATACGTGACTCTCGAACCCTCGGTTTCTGATGATGCCCCATAGCTCGGGAGCGGGGAGCGTGAGCGACTCGTCAGATTGCCCCCCATACGCCCGGGCCGCTCCGTGGGGACCCTGTCCGGCAGGCCGCCTCGGCAATCCCCCGGCCGCTATCGGTCCGGCCCTGCCCGGCTCCGGCCGGAGAGCCGCACGCGCAGGGCAGCGGCCAACCGTTCGAGCCGGCGCCTTTGCATCGGATCGGCCTGCCGATAGGCCCGCTCCAGGTCGGCCTGCAGTTGGGCGGGGGGCCAGCGTTCCCGAACGTAGGTCCTCACGTCCAAGCCGGGATCGGCGGCGTAAGCCCGGGCCAACAGGTCCAAGTAGAGCACCCGATAGTCGGGGTGAAGGTCCGCCGGCGCCGCATCGGTCCACCGCACCGGGAAGAGCCACCATCCCAGCACCCACCAGCCGATGAGCAGGCCGGTCAGCAGCCCGACGGCGAGGAGGAGCGCCGGACGAGGGCTCCTCGGCCGGACCTTCTCCCCCCGGTGTTCCTCCGGGGGCCGGGTCTCCACCACCAGGGCAGTGGCATCGTCGGCCCCCTGCAGGACCTCAACCTGCTCGATCAACGCGCCGACCACCTGTTCGGCCGTCCCTTTTCGGAGGGTTCGCCGGAGCTTGCCCTCATCCACCAATTCCCACACCCCGTCGGTGCACAGCAACAGCCGATCCCCCGGTAGGAAGACGTAGGGTTGAACCTCCGGCTCCAACGTGGGCCGATTCCCCAACGCCCGGGTGATCAGGTGGCGTTGGGGGTGAACTGCTGCCTCCTGGGGGGTCAAGACTCCTTCGGCAACCCGTTCTGCCACCCAAGTGTGGTCGGTGGTCAACCGGTGCAGGCGTCCCTGGCGCAACAGGTAAGCTCGGCTGTCGCCCGCGTGGGCGATGACCAACTCCTGCCCTCGGACGACGGCGGCCACGACCGTCGCGGCCATCCCCTGCCGATCCGACCCCTGGGCTTGGCGGTAGACGGCCTCGTTGGCGGCCTGGAGGGCCCGACGCAGGGCCACCGAGACCTCTTCCGAGGAATCCCGGTAGTAGGCCCGGGCGATCTCCTCAACCGCCATCCGGCTGGCGATTTCCCCGGCTGCGTGCCCGCCCACGCCGTCGGCCACGATGTAGAGGGTGCCCTTCTCCAGCTTCTGGTGGGGAGTGGGCGTCTCCCCATCGGGCATCCACCAAGCGTCCTCGTTGCGGACGTGGTCGGAACCGGTTCGTGAGGCCACGGCCGCCACCAGCGCATCGGCCGGGAACTGGGGCGACGGGCGCGTCTCCCGTGTCATCGGCTACCCTTCACCTCCCCCCGGCGAGGAAGGGGAGGACGGAGAGGCGGCCTCCGGTTTGGGTTCGACCACCGCCCGGATGTGATCCTCCCCCGTCTCCAGGACCCGCAGGCGTACCGGCTGACGGTCCCACGACAGGCGCAGCCCCTCGTTGACCCCGTTCGTGATCAGGTCGCCGATCAGGTAAGGGACCACGCCGTTGATCCGTTCCACCCGCAGGAAAGGGGCCCCGTCCTGAACCCCGATCCGCACCACGCCTTCCAGAGGGCGCCCATATACCTGTCCTCGGAAAACGATCCGGTCGGGAGCCACCAGATCAATCTGGGGATCGGTCAGGATCCCTTGGGTGTAAGGGGCGATCATCTCGGCAAGGCGCTGTTGCAGGAAAGACTCCGAAGTTGTCACCTCGGTAGGCCGGGGCTGGGGTTGCCAGCCCCAATCCTGGGCGGCCAAGATCCGTCGGGCTACCTGTCCTGTGGCGTAGGCCCCGCCGACGAGCAAAGCCGTCGCCACCAACACCAAGATGAGTCCCAAGACCATCGCCCTGACCAGAAGCCACTGGCTCACCCGCCATAAAGCCCCTCCCACCTGCCGGGTGAACGCGATCGCGCCGGAGGCCGGGGGCAGGGCTGCCTGGGCCTCTCCCGTCCTCACTCCCGAGGGCGGCGTGATGGCCCTAGGCCGGGCCGACGCGCCACCGGTCTCCTCCAAGGTCTCCTCCAGTGCCCGAGCCATCTCCCCGGCCGACGGGTAGCGCTGGTCTGGATCGGAGGTCAGGCTCTTCAGCACGATCTGCTCCAGGGGGCGGGGCACCTCCGCCCGGAGCCGGCGGGGGGGCGTCACCGCTCCCCCCTCCCGGAGCGGGGGACGGCCCGTCAGCATCTCGTAGAGAATCCCCCCCAGGCCGTATAGGTCGGTGGCCGGGCTGGCCGGTGCACCCTGGAGTTGTTCCGGTGCCCGGTACACCTCCACGTCGGCGTCCAGGTCGGTCATCTGCCCGGAGCGTAGCAGGTCCCACAGGCCGAAGTC
Source organism: Thermoflexales bacterium (assembly GCA_015484715.1). Taxonomy (GTDB): domain Bacteria; phylum Chloroflexota; class Anaerolineae; order S140-20; family S140-20; genus S140-20. The sequence goes on from WFUY01000576.1 coordinate 5,391, forward strand.
GGTCAGCAGGGGCCAGCCCCGGCTGGTGAGGAGCACGTTGTTGGGCCGGACATCTCCGTGGACCAGGCCCTGACCGTGGGCGTGGTCCAACGCCCGGGCCACCTCGGCCGCGATGCGCACGGCCTCCTCCAACGGCCACGGGGCCCCAAGCTGCTGATCCAAGGTGGCTCCCCCGATAAAGGGATAGATCAGGTAGAAAAGCCCCCGTTCGGGGTCCACCCCGTGGTCGTAGAGCTTCAGGACGTTGGGGTGGTTGAGCCCGGTCAGCGCCTGGGCCAGGTTCTCAAAGCGCTGCCGGAAGGTGCTGTCGTCTCCCGGCTCCGCCGTGAGGACCTTGGCCACGACCGGCTGCTCGTTTACGCCGTCGTAGGCTTCGTAGACAGCGCTGAGCCGTCCTCGACCGATCTCGGCCCGAACTTCGTACCTACCCAGAGTGGTCCCGACCAGTGCTCCCGGTTCCATCGCCGTCATCCCAGCTTGAAGATCAACAGGCTACGACCGATCTCCACCCGGTCTCCGTCGGTCAGCGGGTGGTGGTCCACCTCTTGGCCGTTCACGCGGATGGGGTTGGTGGCTCCTAAATCGTAGATGAAGAAGGCCCCTCCCTCACGCTTGATCTTGGCGTGCCAGCGGGAGACCGCCAGATCGTTCAGCACGATGTCGTTCTCCCTGGCCCGCCCGATGGTCATCACCTCTTGCAGCAAGAACTCCCGCCCGGCGGCCGGGCCCTCTTGAGCGACGAGGCGGGCCTGGACAGGCGCTTCAAGCTCCTCAGAGGGGATGTCTGAGACCTCCGACCCCGCCAGCATCGTGGTCAGCCTTTCCAGGGACTGCTGGGCTTCCCGATAACGGTGGGTTTCCAGCAGATGCCGGGCTTCCTCCAGTTGCTGTTCGACCTCGGCCAACGCTTGCTTGCGACGCCGAAGGTCGGCCTCTCGATCGGCCAGCGCCTGCCGCTGCTGCTCCAGGGCGGCCGCTTCATGGTCCAAGCGTTTCACCGTGGTGCGGATCACCGTCTCGAAA
>WFUY01000577.1 GCA_015484715.1 Thermoflexales bacterium
AGATGTGTATAAGAGACAGAGCCCAGGTCGGCCTGTAAGCCGGATTCTGTCCCCCGACGGGGTCGGGGTGGCGGTCATCTCTCTGGGACGGCGGTTGCCCGCCGCCTCATGCGGCCTACCCGGGGGTCGAGGGAGACGGGCCGCCTCCCGCGCGGCCGGCGGAGCCGACCACGCTTCCCCCCTGCTTGGCCTTGCTCCCGGTGGGGGTTGCCTGGCCGCGCCGGTCACCCGGCGCGCCGGTGGTCTCTTACACCACCTTTTCACCCTTGCCCGCAGAGGGGCCGGAAGCCCCTCCCGTTGGCGGTCTGTTTCTGTGGCCCTGTCCGCGGGTTACCCCGCCTGGGTGTTACCCAGCACCGTGCCCTGTGGAGTCCGGACTTTCCTCACCCTGCCCGAGGCAGGGCGCGACCGCCCGGCCGGCCTGGGCTTTCCTCAATCTGTTCTCCGTGGAGGGCGTCCCGTTGGATGTTACCTGTTGGATATTATAGATGCGATAGTACAAATGGGCAAGTCGCCGGCAGGTCTTCTCGTAGTTTCTGCCGCCGCGCTTGCGCCAAGCCGGTTGGCGTTGGAGTCGGCGCAGCTTTCTCCGGGCCTGTTCCCAGGGGACGGGGGGCCTCAAGGCACCGACCGGCGCTCAACAGGGTCATCGCCCGGACGCCCAGGTCAACGCCGGGAGGCTCGCCGGTGGCTGGCCTGACCTCCACCCTCTCGCGCACCTGGACGCTGACGAACCAGCGTCCCACCCGCTCCGACATCGGATTTCTTCACTGGACGGAGCATACAAAGCATAGTAAAATCCACCACGTGATCCGTAGATTGTGGTTGCTTCTGTCCATACTGGCGTTGCTTTCCCCGCTGGGAGCCTGTGCTCGCGAGCCGACCACCTCGGTCCATCTCTCGGAGAATTTGTTGACCGAGGTGGTGTGGCCGCCGGTACGGGAGGACGGCGTGTGGGCCTTTGGCTTCGACCGCCGGCTGGAGCCCAAAGAGGACGTGCGCATGAACGCCTCGCTCCTCAATTGGCTGGAGGCGCGCACCGGGCTCACCTACCGCCTGTATGTCACGCCGCGCGATGGCAATGTGGTGGACGACCTGTGCAGCGGCAGGGTCCACTTTGCCATTGTGGGCACCGTCTCCTATCTCCAGGCGTATCACCGCTGCGGCGCTCGCATCCTGGTTCGCGGGCTTAACGCTGAAGGGGAAGATACCTATCGGGCCGCTATCGTCGTGCCGCCGGCCAGCGAGTTGCGCACGATTGCCGACCTGCGAGGCCGCACCTTCGCCTTTGGCGCACCCAACTCCACCCAGGGACATCTCATTCCCCGCCTGATGCTGCAGCAGGCGGGCCTCACCCTCGCGGACCTCCGTGCCTACACCTACACCGGCTCCCACGCGGCAACCGCTAACGCGGTGACCAGCGGCCGCTTCGATGCCGGCGGCCTTCAGGATACGCTGGCGAGCGACCTGGCTGCCCGCGGGTTGGTGCGCATCCTGGCTCTGTCGGAACCCTATCCGTCCAGCGGGATTGTGGCCGGGCCGGCGGCGCCGGCCAAGACGGTGGCCATCGTGCAGCAGGCACTGCTGGCTCTGGACCCCACTGGCACCGATGCCGCGGCCCTCTACCACTGGGAGCGTTCCGAGATGCCTCGTGGGTTTGTCCTCGCCCGCGACGCCGACTACGAAGACCTGCGCCGTATTGCGCGCGATGTCGGTCTGCTGGAGCCGTGAGATGGTTGGACTTGGGCTGAGCTGGGCCGGGAAGATACTGCGGCGTATGGAGCGCTGGCTGCCGCGGCGGCTGACCACTCGCGTGACGCTGGCTGTGATGGTCATTGTGGTGGCGGCCGGCTTCATCACCACCGGAGCCATCAACCAGGTCCTGTTGCAAAACCTGCGCGCTGAATCAATTACCTCCGGGCAGACGCTGACCCTGGCCCTGGGCGAGAGCCTGGCCAACGCTCTGGTGGAGGGGGACCTGGCCGCGGTGCAAGAGGCGGTCAACGCAGCCGTGCGCCGCAATCAGGGCGTGGTGTACGCCTTCGCCTTTGGCCCTGATACTCCCATCATCCACACCTTTCCCGACGGCTTTCCGGCCGACTTGCTGCAGGTCCTGCCGGCCGACCGTGAGCAGCCCGGCGAGGGGCTCCTGCTCCGCACTGAATACGGTCTGGTTCGCGACTTCGGCTATCGGCCGTTGAATGGACTGCCGGCTGAGGTCCACCTGGGGATCAGCCAGGCGCGCATTGTTGCCGTGCAACGCCAGGTAACGGGCTTCGTGTTGGCGCTGACCGCGGTCGGCTGCCTGCTGGCGGCAGCGGTGGCCTACGGCTTCAGCCGGTTGGCCACCTACCCGCTGGTCGAGCTGACGCGGCGCGTACAGCGGTTGGGCCGGGGCCATCTGGACGAGCGCATTGATCTGCCGCCTGGCGACGAGGTAGGGGACCTGGCCGCGGCTTTCAACCAGATGGCCAGCGACATCCAGACGGCTATCCAGCAGTTGCAGGTGTCCGAGGCCGGCTATCGGGACCTGTTGACGGCCGCTGGCACAGTGGGCGAGGGAATTGCGCTGATTTGCGATGAAGGTCCCGATGAGGGCACGTTCCTGTTCGTCAACAGGGCCTTCGCTCGCCTGGCCGGCTTTGAACCGGCGGAACTGTTGGGGGCCAATGCTGCCAGTATCCTGCACCCCGACTCGTTGGCCGCGGCGCGGGCCGCGTGGCAAGCGATCCGCTCAGGCGATCGCGCTGAGATGCCCGGTGAATTCACCATGGTAGATCGCCACGGTCGGACGCGCATTCTGGAGACGACCGGCACCCTGGTTGAGTACCAGGGCCGACGCGCTTTGGCCTGGTTTACGCGCGACGTTACCCAGCGCAAGGCACGCGAGGAGGAGCTACGTCGGCGCAATCGGGAGTTGACGGCCCTCAACGCTGTGGCCTCAGCCGTTGGAGAACCCTTGCCAGCCGACGAGATCCTCAAGCGTGCCTTGCATCAGATCTTGAGTGCGCTGGACCTGACCGCCGGCTGGATCTTTGTGCTCACGGAGAACGGGCAGCCCCATCTGGCGGCTTCTCAGGGACTGGCAGCAAGGTCCGAGGCTTTCGCTTTTCCCGAGTGCCCGTGTGGCCAGGTGCTGCGGGAGAACAAGCCGCGCATTGTGGACGCGACGGCAGGGGAAGGGTGTCTGGCCCAACATGCGCTGGACACCAGCGGGCAGCCCCTTATGTGCCACGCCACAGTGCCTGTGCAGGCACGAGGACGCACGCTGGGCGTGTTGAGCGTGGCCGCGATCAGCCTGCGAGCCTTCGACGCGGCGGAGATGAACCTGCTGGCGGCAGTGGGCCAGCAGATCGGCATCGCGCTGGAGAACGCCCGTCTGTGGGAGGAGCTGCGCCAGAAGGAACGGGTGCGCAGCGAACTGCTGGCACAGGTGATTCGCGCTCAGGAAGAAGAGCGCCAACGCATCGCCCGTGAGCTGCACGATGGCATCGGCCAGTCCCTGAATGCCCTCGTCTTTGGCCTGAACGCGGTCAGCACTGCCTTGAGCCAGGCTCCGGATATGGCTCCTGAGTTGCTGGACCGGCTGCGCGTTTCAACCAGCGATACGGTGAAGGAGCTGCAGGAGGTCATCTACGACCTGCGCCCAAGCCTGCTGGATGATCTGGGGTTGTGCCGGGCCCTGCGCTGGTACGCTGAGGAGCGCTTGCAGAAGCGCGGCATCGAGGTCGTCCTGGACGTGCCGGAGGAGACCCGGCGTTTGTCTTCCGAGGTGGAGACGGCCCTGTTCCGCATCGGGCAGGAGGCCATCACCAACATCGGCAAGCACGCTCAGGCGCATGAAGTGCACATCCGCCTGCGGGTTGAGGGGCGGCAGGCGTGCATGGAGATCCAGGACGATGGCGTCGGCTTCAACCCAGGCAAGGCTTTGGCCGAGGACAACAGCCGGCGTGGCTGGGGGCTGCTGGGCATGCAGGAACGGGCGGCATTGCTGGGTGGTCAATTCGTCATCGAGAGCGAACCCGGCCGCGGCACCCGGTTGTGCGTCACGCTGCCATTGAAGGAGGGGAACATATGATTCGTATCCTGATCGCCGACGATCACGCTATCCTGCGGGCCGGCATCCGGGCGCTGCTGCAGCTACATTCGGATTTCGAGGTAGTCGGCGAGGCGGCCGACGGCCACGAGACGTTGGTTCAGGTGCAGACCCTCAAGCCCGACGTGGTGTTGATGGACATCGGTATGCCGGGCATGGACGGGCTGGCGGCCACCCACGAGATCGTCAGCACCTATCCAGCCACGCGCGTTCTCATCTTGACTCAACACGAGAACAAGGAGTATGTGCTGCCCGCTTTGAAGGCTGGCGCGGCCGGCTATGTGCTCAAGCGGGCGCCGGACGACAGCCTGGTGCGCGCCATCCGCGAGGTATACGCTGGCGGCACCTACCTGGACCCACGTGTGAGCGGCGTGCTGGTGGACGATGTGCGGAGGCAGGCCGGCGGCGTGCCGGCCGACCCCTACGACACACTGACAGAGCGGGAGCGGGAGGTGCTGGTGCTGCTGGCCCAGGGCAAGACCTACCAGGAGGTGGCCGAGACCCTGTTCATCAGCGTCAAGACGGTGGACTTCCACCGCGCCAACCTGATGCGCAAGCTGGGCCTCTCCAACCGGGCTGAACTGGTGCGCTTTGCCATCGAGCGGGGGATAGTGACGTAGGAAACTAGGATTTTCCCCAGGTTCGAACCCGTTGCTTCCCTAGTTGTATGCCCGCCTCCTTTCTGCTACAATGTTGATTGGGAGGTCATCCCTGGACCCAATAGCAGAAAGGAGGCGTCGCTATGTCTCTGGACAGAGGCTCGGAGGCCGGCCCTCTCGCCAGCGAGGAGTCGCGCCGGTCCTTCCTGGGCAAGTTCGCCAGCGTGGTCTTCGCCGGCCTGGTGGCGCCGGCTGTGCTGGGCGACACCGAGCCGGTGCGTGCTGGACCGGCCGCCCAGGCCGAGGGGCTGGTCCCTGTGGTGGAACTGCCGGAGCCGGTGGAGGGCGAACATCCCGTCCAGCGCATGATGGAGGACCTGCAGCGCGCCCTGCAGAAGCCGGTGGAGCAGCGCAAATGGGCTATGGTCATTGATCTGCGCAAGTGCACCGGCTGCAACGGCTGCAACGTGGCCTGTATCACCGAGAACAAATTGCCGCCGGGCGTCACCTACCGGCCGGTGATGACTGAGACCCACGGCACCTATCCCAACGTGGCTCGGCGCTTCGTGCCCCGGCCCTGCATGCAATGCGAGGATCCGCCCTGCGTGCCTGTGTGCCCGGTACACGCCACCTGGAAGCGTGCCGATGGCATCGTGGTCATTGACTACGACCAGTGCATCGGCTGCCGCTACTGCATCACAGCCTGCCCCTACTCAGCCCGCTCCTTCGATTCGGGCTACTTCTACGGCGACTTCGAGGGGGGCGAGCGCCAGCCCTATGAACTGCTGCCATCGCCCGAGTATGGTGAGAATCGCACGCGGGCCGACGGCGGATCGCCCATTGGCAACGCCCGCAAGTGCCACTTCTGTCTCCACCGCATCGAGCGTGGGGAGTTGCCGGCCTGCACCCTCAGTTGCATGGGCCGCGCTACCTACTTCGGCGATATGAACGACCCCAAGAGCCTGGTCTCTGAGCTCATCGGCCAGCCCAACGTGATGCGGCTGAAGGAAGACATGGGCACTGATCCCAAAGTCTTCTACCTGGTTTAGGGAGGTGGGTGATGATTGACTGGAAGGACAAACAACTCTCGCGCCGTGATTTCCTGAAGGCCGGCGGTGCTGCGGCGGGCGGGCTGGCCGCGTTGGCCGCGCTGGGGAGCGGCTTCAAGCAGATCGACCGGGCCGAGGCCCGCCGGTTGCAGCAGGCCGAAGTCAAGACCGTCTACAGCGCCTGCGTGATGTGCCCCGCCGAGTGTGGCATCGCGGTGCGGGTGGAAAACGGCGTGGCATCGGCCATCTACGGCAATCCCTACGCGCCCCTCAATTCCGGCGTGCTGTGCGCCAAAGGCGCTTCGGGCTTACAAATGGTTTACAACGCCAACCGCATCAAGTATCCTATGATCCGCGTCGGCGAGCGGGGCGAGGGCAAGTTCAGGCGCGTCTCTTGGGAGGAGGCGCTGAACTTCATCGCCGACAGGCTGCTGGAGATCAAGCGAAAGTACGGTGCCGAAGCGGTGATCATGGATTGCGGTGACGTCACCGATCGCGACCCGTACTATTACCTCTTCCGTGCCTTTGGCACGCCTCATACGGTGGAGCACGGCGCCATCTGCGACACCCCGCGCCGCCACGGCCCCAAGCTCATGTTTGGCGGCAAGCGGGTGGAGCCGGACATCATGCGGCCGGTGCTGGTGCGCCAGCCTGACGGCAGCCTGAAGAACGACTACAAGTATCGCACGCGGCTCATCGTCTACGCCGGCTGGAACCCCTTCACCGCTACCCGCATCGTCTACGAATCGCGGGGCACAGTGGAGGCCAAGCTGGCTGGCGCCAAGATCATCGTCATTGATCCGGCCTTCTCCAACACGGCCACCAAGGCCGATCAGTGGATCCCCATCCGCCCCGGCACCGACCCCGACCTGTTCGCGGCGGTGCTGCGCTACATCCTGGAGAACCACAGCGATGACGACCCCTTCCGGCGCTACATTGACTGGTCCTTCCTGGAGTACAGCCGGGGTTGGGAGGAGTTCGAGGCCGCCTTCAAGAGCTGGTGGGACAAGACGGATCCCATCAACGGCCTGAACTACTTCAGCCTGGAGTGGGCCGCCGAGCGCACCGGCATCGAGGCCGAGACCATCGCCGAGTTGGCCCACACTTTCGGCATCACCAAGCCGGCGGCCTGGGTGTGGGGCATGAACGGCATCGGCCACCACTACAACGGCTACGTGGCTTCCATCATCGGCACCGCGCTCAACGTCATCACCGGCAACATGGAGGTACCCGGCGGCGCCATTGATACCGAGCTGGTCAAGTCGGACAAGGGCGGCAGAGCCAAGGGCGGTCACTTCCTCAAGCGAGAGGTGACGCGCGTCATCAACGGCCAGGAGGTCACCGGCAAGGTCGAGGAACTGCATATGGACCTCTTCGGCAAGTGGACCGCCGCCTGGGACGACGTGGTAGGCGATTACCCCAGCCGCTTCCTGGAGGGTGTGGAGCTGAAGTACGGCCCCTTCCGCGGGCACAAGTACCCCATTAAGGCCTTCTTCATCCGCACCGGCAATCCGGTCATCACCGGCTCCAACACCGACAAGTGGATCGAGGCCCTGACGGCCAAAGATGGCGAGGACTACCGGGTGGAGTTGGTGGTTTACATTGATACGCCCTTCCTAGAGACGGGCTTGTACGCCGATGTGGTGCTGCCCGAAGCCAGTTACCTGGAGCGCATGAGCCTGTCGGACATCTACCCCAGCCATCAACTGCTCTACCTGCGCGACTTCGTCATTGATAAGCTGTACGAGTCGAAGACGCAGTACGACATCGCCTGGGCGCTGGCCCGTAAGCTGTACGAGAAGGGCGACCCGGACATCAAGCCGGAGGACTTCTGGGAGAAGTATCCCACCGAGGAGGACTTCTGGAACGAAGCCCTGAAGAAGGCGCCGGGGCGGGCCCATACTGGCGAGCCGCTGCCCTATCCGCACCTGCCGGTTAACTACAAGCTGTACGGCACGCCCGATTCGCTGGAGGCCGGCAACGTCACCATAGACGATGAGGGCAAGAAGGTCATCGGCGAATACGTCACCGTGCAGTGGCTGCGCGAGCACCACGGCGTGGCCGTGTGGCCTATGAGCTGGCACCGCTTCAAGAACGGCGGTGTGCTCAAGACCGACAGCAAGAAGGTCGACTTCACCTGGGACTACGACCTAGACGGCAAGCGCAAGGGCCGCTACGCCAAGTACAACAAGCTCATCGAGGAGGCCGGCGAGGCTCCGCCCGGCATCCAGGAACTGGGGTGGGAGAAGTATCCCAAGACCTTCTACTGGTTCGAGACGCTGTGGAACCCGTACACCAACCCGGACTACGCCAAGTACCGCGAGGAGTACCCCTTCCAGGTCATCTCCGGCCGGGTGCATCACGCTATGTCCGGCACGCAGATGGTGGACTGGCTAGGCCGCATCCCCACGGAGGACCTGTGGGTGCCCCTGAACGACGAGCGGGTGGTGGATGAGATAGTCATCGGCGAGAACGGGCCGCAGCCCACGGGCCGCAAGGTGCGCATCCCCAAGGGCACCTGGTCCATCGGCGTCATCCAGATGAACCGCGCCGACGGCGAGAAGCTGGGCCTGAAGACGGGCGACCTGGTGGAGCTGGAGACCCCCCTGGGCCACACGACGCGCGGCAAGGTCTATCTGGTGGAGACCATTCGGCCAGGCGTGCTGCGCCTGCCTTTCGGCGGCGGTGGTCGCTTCAGCCCCGGCCTGGGCAAGACCTACGACTTCCGCGATGTGACACCCAATGCCAACGCGCTGGTGGATCCGGATCACCACTCACCCATTATGGGCATGTCGCTGTACGGCGACATGATCGTCAAGGTGAAGAAGGTATGATGATGGATCGGCAGAGGTTGCAGGAACGGGTCGGGCTGTACAGCCTGCTGCGTGCGCTGTACAGCTATCCGCTGCGGGAGCCGGTGCTGGAGGCGGTGGTGAGTCTGGAGATCGCGCCGGCCTCGCCGCTGGCCCCAGGACTGAGCCGGATGCAGACCCGCTTGCAGGGCCATGGCTTCCGGCCGGCGGCCCTGGAGGTGCTGAACACGGAGATGACGCGGCTGCTGGAGGGTCCCGGCCTGACCCCGGCCCCGCCCTATGCCTCGTACTATCTGCACGACGGCCGGTTGATGGGACCGGCCGCGGTAGCTGTCCGCCGCGTCTACCTGGACTGGCAGGCCGTGCCCGCCAGCGACGTGCATCTGCCCGACGATCACATCGCCCTGGAATTGGGCTTCCTGGCCTACCTGGCGGCGCGGGCTGCGGGAGGCAGTGCGGAGACGGAGAAGGTGCTCCAGGCCAGCCACGATTTCATCCAGCAACACCTCTTGCCGTGGCTGCCACGCTTCTGCGCCGCGCTGGGAGGCGCCAGCGCCGATCCGTTCTTCACCGGGCTGGCCGACTTTACCCGGGCGGCCGTCGAGGCCGACCTGGAGTGGCTGATGACGGTGCTTGCTGAAAACACAACCGAGGCAGCCGGCATTGCCTCATTGCAGCGAGATGGAGGACGAGCCAAATGAAACCCGCTGAGAAAATCCTCTGGGTTGTGGCCGTGGTGGGCTTCCTCATCGGCCTGGTGGGGCTGGTGCAGCGCATCACCGGCGGCCACACAGTTGCGGCATACAACACGTATGTGCCCTGGGGCCTGTGGGTAGCGGCCTACGCCATGCTCATCGGCGTCTCCGTGGGTGCTTACCTGATCGTGGCCCTGGCTTATGGTTTCCGCTTGAAGGCTTTGCAGCCGCTGGGGCGCGTCGCCTTGCTGACGGCATTGTCGGCCCTGGCCGGCGGTCTGCTGGCCATCTGGCTGGACCTGGGCCATCCGGCCCGCTTTTTCAAACTTTTCTTCTCCACCAACGTCACCTCGGTGATGGGAGTGATGGCCTGGCTGTACGTCATCTACGGCGTGTTGCTGCTGGTGCTCATTTATCTGACGCAGAGAGAGGTTGAGACCGGGGTGGTGCGCACCCTAAGCCTGCTGGGGTTGATTCTGGTGGTCATCTTCGGTGGGGCCGAGGGCTCACTGTTCGGCGTGGTGGGTGCGCAGGCCCTGTGGGAATCGGGGCTGACGCCGATCCTCTTCCTGGTGGAGGGTGCGCTCAGCGGCGCGGCATTGGTGCTCTTCCTGGCTGTGCTGCTGGGCCGGCTGGAGGCGGACGCCGGTCAACTGCTGCGCTGGCTGGTTCTGGGCCTACTGTTGGGCCTGGTGGTGCTGGAGTGGGCCGAGTTCTCCACCGCGCTCTACGCCGGCATCCCCGCCCGGTCGGAGAGCCTGCGGGTGATCCTGTTCGGGCCTTTCTGGTGGGTCTTCTGGTTCGTTCACGTGGGCCTGGGCCTGCTCATCCCGCTGCTCCTGCTCATCTTTGCCGGACGCAGCCGGGCCGGCCTGGCCACCGCCGGTGGACTGATCGCGCTGGCGGCCATCAGCACCAAGCTGAACCTGGTCATTCCTGCCCTGGTGGTACCCGAATTCGAGGGGCTGAAGACCGCCTTCACCGGCCTGGGCCTAACCTTCGACTACTTCCCCACGCTCACCGAGTGGCTGCTGATGGTGTGGGTGGTCTCGTTGGCCGCGCTCATCTTTCTGGCCGGCTATCGGCTCTTGAAGCCCCTCGCTTCGCACGGCGGCTGAGCGCGTTCGTTAGACGCCGATTTGTAGTAAGGGCGAGCCCGCAGTGGCTCGCCTTTTGCTTCTATGCGTCTCAAGGCTCCAGATGACGGGCGAAGAAGCGCACGATCTCGTTGTAGATGCGCACCTTGTTCTCGAACTTGATCACGTCGTGCCCCTCGTTCTCCAGCACGATGTACTCCACCTCCTTGCCCTGAGCCCGCAGCGCCTCCACCAGGTCCCGTGACTCTCCCTCCCGCACCCGGGGGTCGTTCCGCCCCTGGATGACCAGCAGGGGGCAGGCCAGTCGGTGGAGGTGGGTGCTGGGAGAGCGCTCGACGAGGAGGTCCCGATCCTTCTCCGGGTCCCCGATGGCCAAGTAGAAGTAGGTCTTCCAGGTCTCGGGAATCCGCTCTAAGAAGGTGAACATGTTGTAGGGGCCGAACATGTCGCAGGCCGCCTTCCAGAGCTCCGGGTGCATGCTGACCAGCATCAGCGTCATGTAGCCGCCGTAGGAGCGGCCCATCACGCCCACCCGCTCCATATCCAGCCGGGGGTCCCGGCGCAGGTGCTCGAAGGCCGCCACGTGGTCCAGCCGGTCCTGACCGCCCCAGTCGTGGTCCACCCGCTTCATGTAGTCCAGGCCGTAGCCGGTGCTGCCCCGCACGTTGGGCACGAAGACGGCGAAGCCGTTGAGGGTGAAGAACTGGATGAGGGGCATCGAGAACCAGGTGAAGTCGGGCCGTTCCTGGCTCTGAGGACCGCCGTGGATGTAGAAGATGACGGGACGCGGCCCCTGGAACCCCAGCGCCTCCGAGGGTAGGTAGAGCCGGGCCGAGACCCGCAGTCCATCGTGGCTGGTGAAGGAAGCATCCTCGCCCGGTGAGAGCAGGTGCTGGGGGATGCCCAGGATTCGCTCCCGGGTGTGCTGGACGACGCGCTCGGCGCCGCCCTCGATGGTGTAGATCTGGGCCGGCGAAGTCGCCGTGGAGAAGGCGAGCACGTAATCCCCACTGGCCTTCTCGTAGTAGAGGGACTGAAGCACGCCATCGCTCAGCTCCCCCGTTCCACAGAGGACCCGGTCTACCTCAAGCCGCAACGCTGCTTCGTCAAAGCGGCCTTCGTAGGCGTAAGAGCAGCCGTCAATGTTGTAGAGAAGGAGGTAGCGGTCGCCCTGCAGGTGCTCCAGATGCTCCAACTCCCCCACCCCCTTGTGCACCGTGCCGACGATCTGGACGGGACGGATCTGCTCCGGCGTGTCCAGGGGGAAGTAGCCCAGCCCGTACCGGTCGTCGAAGAGGGAGGTTACGAAGAGCAACCCCCGGTCGTCCGGGGTAAAGTGGCAGGAGTGGATGCTGTTCAGGGGTACCCTTTCCCCTTTCTCCCGCTCCTCCAGCGGCATGCCGTACAGGAGCCGGCGTGCACCACCCCCTCGCTCCCAGAGGTAGAGGACGTGATCGCCGGCCGTGTAGCTGTCCCCCAGCACGATCCGGGAGTAGTCGGCGTTGGCTCCCATCACCCAGTTGCCGTAGAGGCTGGTCCCCAGGTCCGTCAGCTCCAGCCTCTCCAGGTCCACCAGGTAGGTGCGGTGGTGGGGATCGGTCCTCGGGTCCACCTGGAAGACGGCCAGATTGCGCTCTCGATCGCAGCGGGAACAGATCACCTGCTGGCTCCGGAATCGGTCGTCGAAGAGGGGTTCCGGCAGCCCGCCCTCCAGGGGGATGAAGGTCGGCTGGTAGTTCTCGTCCCCATCTCGGTCAATCATTACCAGGACCTTGCCCAGGCGGGGGAAGACGTAGAAGGGGTAGCCCCCGTGGATGAGGGCCGGGTTTTGCAGAGCGATGTGGGGCGGCAGCAGGGGCTCCGGCACGCTCCCGCCTCGGTCCATCGCGTAGAGACTGATGCGTCCCGACATATCGCTCAGGAAGAAGATGCGGTCCTCCACCAATTGCGGGCTCAGGAAGAGCCGGGCCGATAGCAGGGACTCGATCCGAAATTGGTCTGGCATTGTCTCTCCTTCCTCCATACTCTTGGAGCACCTTCGCCAGGACTCCGGCCCGGGCGCGGAGCCGGCTCCTGGTCGGAGATGCTCTTCCGGTGTGCGTCCTATTGTACCATAAAGAGGCCATTAGGCTAGGGGAAAGATTTCCTGGCCTCCTGCTCCCTGCTTTAAAATTCCTGGGAAAAGGCTGTTACCCTCTTGACCTGGGATGGTTTTTCCTGGTATAATGTGACTGTCATTGGTCACCGCCATCACGATACCCCCTTCGTCGTACCTCTCCAGCGCAGCCCAATCCATCCTCCTCAGCACGCGCAATACGACAATCGGCGGTCCTGACCAGTGATCCCTCCAGACCACCGAGGACCATCTTGAACCCTTTGCCCAATAAGATAACGCTTTTGGGCCCCCTCGGGTAGTGGGTGCATCGTGGTGTGTCCCTACCCCTGGGAGTTGGTCCCAATGGTGTGATGGGTTTCATTGGGCGTTGGCTGCCGCCCTCGACGGGTCGTATTCCGTTGAGGGTCTCTTGGTGGTGGACTGCGTTTGTCCTATGACCTCTCGTCTACCTCCGCTGTAAATGGCGCGTCCGATCTCAAGCCGGGTCTTCGCACCCGCGACAACAGTTTCACCAGGAGGGGAGTATGCTTAGGAACAGGAAGGTCCACCAACGGATTCTCTACGCCCTGCTGGTCCTGGCCCTGGTGCTCTCGACCTATCCCGTCGCCTTTGCCCAGGGGCCTATCAGGACCGATCCCCAGGCCGCCCGGGCCAAGATCCACCCCAACCTCCTCGCAGACATCGAGGCGGCCCTGAGCGGAAAGCCGGTGACGAGGGTCCTGGCCGGGCGGGAGATCACGCCGACCGTGGGTGAGGAAGGGCTTCCCTTCGTAGCCCACATCGTCGCCGGGACGGACCTGGGGGCCTATGCCGATCGCTGGTTCGTCCGCCCCTTCGTCGGCCCCCTGGGCACCACCGTGGCCATCGGCTTCGCCAAGCCCAACGCGCTGCTGAAGATGGCTACGCTGCCCGGGGTCATCTTTATGCAGCGGCCTGAGTCCCTGGCCGAGCCGCCACCCCCCGTTGACCCTGATCTGGAGGAGATGCTGAACGCGGCCATCGAACCGCGCATCCGTACCGATCCCGACGCCAGCCCGGGTCCGGCCCCTGAGGGCTGGTACCACACCACCGCCGCCATCCACGGCTCTCAGGAGGCCTGGGCCAAGGGGTACACCGGCGCGGGGGTGCGCTATATGGCCAATGACTCCGGGGCCGATTACTGCCACCCCGACCTCTTCGGTACCTGGGCCTACATCGAGGACCCCACCTCGCCCTACTACGGCCTGCCGGAGATGTTCGACTCCTACTCCTCCTATGTGGCCGCTGTGGACTACTATCTGGGGACCGACTACATCGCCAACGGCTTCGCCGACTACGCCGACACCTCGACGGTGGTCAGCGGCCCCACGGCCACCTACAAGCCCATCGGGGCGGAGGAAGCCCACACCTACACGCTGCCCGGCACCTCCAAGAGCGGCGAGTACCACATCGGCTCCCATCCCGACAAGGCCCTGGCCAGCGTGGCCGACATCCTGAGCGATGCCTTCGGCGATGGGACGGCGGTGGCGGGCGAGCGGGCTGCCGTGCTGGTGGTGGATGAAGAGACCGCCGGCGTCTACGACACCGTCTACGTGGACCTCAACTACAACTACGACTTCACCGACGACACACCGGCCCGCCTGACCCGGGACTTCACCTACCAGGAAGCGGCCTGCCTCGACTACGACGGCGACGGCCTGAACGACGTCTCGGGCGGGCTCGTCTACTTCATCTCGGACGGCACGACCCCGGTCCCGACCCTCGACTGGTACTGGGGCATCCCCGGCACCGCCTATGGCAACGGTGACCTGGTCGCCTTCCACGTCCAGGACTTCACCGAGCCCGGTGGCGACCACGGCCAGGGCGTCACCTCCGTGGCGGTCGGCCAGGGCGTCGTGCGAGGCTCCGTCTACTGGGGGCCGAGCGGACCGCCCCAGGCCGAGGGGAAGGGGCTGGTCGTCGGACCCGGCAAGGAGGTCGCTTCTGTCCAGAACGGCAACTTCTACGCCTCGCCTTTCATCGAGGACCCCTACATCTACGCCGGCCTCGGCTACGACGCCATCCCGGGGACCGGTGACGACATCCAGATCGTCAGCAACTCCTGGGGCTTCAGCGGCACCGACAACGACGGCTTCGACTACTACTCACGCCTCATTGACGCCATCAACCGGGCCTACGCCCCCCACACCGCCATCCTCTTCTCGACGGGGAACGGCGCTCCCGGCTACGGCACCGTCGCGCCGCCCAGCCCGCCCAGCAGCATCGGGGTGGGGGCCTCCACCCTCTACGGCAGCATCGGCATTTTCGAGTCCATCGCCTCGGCGGACCAGATCGTCGGCGGCGACCCGATGTCGTGGTCCAACCGGGGGCTCGGTGTGCGCAACGTGGTGGGGACGGACGTCGTGGCGACGGGAGCCTTTGGCACCGGCGACCTCTCCCTCAACAGCATCCTGTGGGGCGCTATGGCCACCGCCAGCTTCGGGGGCACTTCGATGGCCTCACCGGTGGCCGCCGGCAACCTGGCCCTGATCTACCAGGCTTGGCGTGAGCGCACCGGCTCGTGGCCGACCTTCGAGGAGGCCCGTGCCCTGCTGATGAGCTCGGCGCGGAACACGAACCACGACGTCTGGACTCAGGGGGCCGGGTTGGTCAACGCCGATACCGGCACCGATGTGGCCGCCGGCCTGGATGGCACCTACGTCCTGCCGGTCCAGTGGTCCGTTGGAGACTACCGGGGGGTTGAGTACGAGGCTTTCGCCCACATCATCCACCCCGGTGAGAAGGACGTCCAGACCTTCACCCTCTACAACCCCGGCGACAAACCCCTGCGGGTGAAGCTCAAGACCAATTGGTTCCGGCGGATCGGGAAGCGGGACTACTCCTTCACCTCCCTGGACCAGTCGCTGGACCACGGGGCCTTCACCACGCCCGACTACGTCTTCCGCATTGACCAAGACATCCCGCGCGGGACCGACCTGCTGATGGTGCGGATGACCAAGCCCTACGAGCAGTTCGATCCCGACAACGACCTGGCACCACCCTACAACAACTGGCGGGTCCACCTCCAGAACTGGACCGATCTGGACGGTGACGGGGAGTTCTGGGTGGATGCCAACGGCAACGGCAAGGTGGACCTGGGGGAGATGGACGAGAACGAACACATCCGCTTCTCCTACGGCTACAGCTATGGCCCCTCCCAGCAGGTCCGCATCTCCAACCCGCTGGAGCGGATGGCCGATGGCATCCTGCTGACCTTCCGCCATCGGGATCAGGTGCCTGAGGTGCCCACCACCGACCTGACCGTCGAGGTCTCCTACTGGAAGCGCACCCCGTGGCCCTGGATCCGGCTGAACCGGTGGCGACTCACCATCCCGCCCCACGGCAGCGCCACCTTCAAGGCCATCTTCAAAGTGCCGAAGTTCGCCCCCTACGGGATGTACGAGGGCTCGATCCTGGTGAGCTACGGCGACGAGGAGGTCGTGATCCCGGTGACGGCGGCGGTGGCCGCCCGAGGAACCCGCTTCGACTTCGGGATGCGCGACAGGGCCTTGCCCACCCTCACCCTCTACAACAACAGCAAGGTCTTCGGCTACACCGACTACCACTGGCGGGCCGAGTCGGGTGACTGGCGGTTCTTCTGGACCGACATCCAGGCCGAAGACCTGCCGGCCTCGGGGACGCCGTTCCTGGTGGTGGAGAACTTGTGGCAGCAGATCGGGACCGACATAGACACCATCATCCTTGGCCCGACCCAGGACTGCTTCAGCAACGGCGTGGGCTGCGACTACCCCTTCGGGGGCTTCCCCGGCGATCCCGCCCTCTACGGCCCGTACACCCTGGAAGAGGTTGGACGGAGCGTCTACACCTACATCGGCAGCGGGCGGTGGCTCTACCAGACCTCCTCGGGCATCAACGTCGAGATGGTGTCGGCCCCGGCCCAGGAGGGTCTGCACGCCATCCTCTTCCACCAGGTGAAGGTGGACGGTCGGAAGCTGGAGGAGTGGTTCGGCGGCTCGGTGGGCTTGGTGACGCTGGATCCGGGCATCGTGAAGGCCAGCGGTCCCGCCGGCACCGGCTCGATAGAGATCACCATCAGCAGCGAACTGGACCTGTCCTACTTCACGGCCGAGGGCTTCGGGCTGGGGACGCCCGTCACCACCCGCGAGACCGTCTACCAGGACGACCCGGCTGATCCCTCCACCGCCTCCTTCGTGACCACGGTGGATATTGAGCACGGGGCTCGTCTGGATGTGAGCACCTGCTGCACGGACAGCGGTTCGGACATTGACCTCTACGTCTACGGACCTGACGGTACGCTGCTGGGTGCCTCCACCACGCCGACGGACGAGGAGAGCGTCTCCATCCTCTTCCCTGAAGATGGCACCTACACCATCGCCGTCCACGGGTGGAGCGTCCCGACGGGGGAGGACCAGTTCGACCTGACCATCAACGCCGTGCAGGGCTACGACGTGACGGTCACCGACCTGCCTTCAGAGATCCCGGCCGGAGGAACGGCCACCCTCACGGTGAACTGGGACACCACCGGCAAGGCTCCGGGCACCTACTACGGGCTGGTCCTGATGGGGCCGATCACAGCTCCTGGGCTGTTGGAGGTGCCGGTGGAGATCACCGTGGAGGAGTAGACCGTCCCATCTCAAGGGGGATAGGCCGGGGGCCCGCAGGCCCCCGGCCTTTTTGACATCCATTGACACAGAACAAGTGAGATGGTATACTTTCGTCAGGCAATCGGGAAGTTGGATGGGAGGACTGGGAAATGACCACAACATGGGTGCCTGATGAAGCGGGCCTTCTAAAGACCTACGACATTCGCCTGCGCCGGCGAGGGCAGATCACCGTGCCAAGGGAGGTACGTGATCGTTTGAACATCCGTGAGGGTGATGTGCTGACCCTCGTTCAGGTGGGTTCAATGTTGCTCTTGACCCCAAAGCGGCCTGTGGTGCCCTTGCTGGCTGATCGGATCGCTGAGTTGATGGAAGCAGAAGGTGTCACCCTAGCCGATCTACTCCTCGGTTTGGAGGAGGAACGGGCCGCTCTTTACAAAGAGAGATGGCGTCAAGAGGATGCCTCGCCGTATGCTTAGGGTTTTCGTTGATGCCAGCGTATTGGTGGCTGGCGCAGGCTCGCGCACCGGTGCTAGCCGGGCTGTCCTGGTTATGGCCGAGATCGGCTTGTATCAACTTGTGGTATGTCGGCAGGTACTCGACGAGGCAGAGCGCAACCTCCGGAAGAAATTGCCAGCGGCCCTGCCCATCTTTGCTCAGATGATGGATGCTATTGGCCCAGAGATAGTTCCTGACCCGAGTCAGGAGGAGGTCATCCGCTGGCAGTCTGTAATTGAGGCCAAAGATGCTCCCATCCTCGCAGCGGCTGTGATTGCTGCGCCCGATTGGCTCTTGACATTGGACGTGAAGGACTTTATCAGTTCCGCTCGTGTGGCTGAAAAGAGCGGATTGAGGATTGCCGTACCGGCCGATTTTGTACGGGCGATTCGCACCCTGGTCACGGAAGGATTAGGGTAGTGAGCAGGGAAAGACTCTCATCCAGCCCCAGTTGTCACTTCGGTCCAGATGTGGTACAATTGGAGCGGATTCGAGATCAGAAACCACGCTGTAGGAGGGATGATCTGTGCCGCTGAGTAAGGAAGAAAAGGAAGCCGTCATCCGAGAGTTCCACCGGCATCCTTCCGACACGGGCTCTCCTGAAGTCCAGATCGCCTTGTTGACCACCCGGATCAACCAGTTGACGGAACATCTCAAGGTGCACAAGCACGATGAGCACTCCCGGCGCGGGTTGCTCAAGATGGTCGGGCGACGCCGACGCCTCCTGAACTACCTGAGTCGTAAAGACCCGCAACGGTATCGGGAGGTCATCGAAAAGCTAGGTTTGCGCAAGTAAATCAGCGATGGACGGTCCAGGCGAGTAGATGCGGAGGCTTCCCATCTACTCGTTTGCTGTCAGGCCGGAGAACGGCCAACGTAGTCAAGCCAATGATAGCGTCCAGGCAGGGAGCGGGGTCCAGGAATTGGAGAGTGGGCTGGAAGCGGTGCGGTCCAGCTTACTCTCCAGTCCCTGACCTCCGCGCCCTGCCGGCACGGAGGTGTAAACGATGAACGAAGCAAGACAATTCAAAACGGTGATCGCCGGGAAGGAGATCACCATCGAAACCGGCAAGCTGGCCATGCAGGCCGGCGGTGCCGTTACCGTGCGCTGGGGCGACACCATGCTCCTGGCCACGGCCACGATGTCCAAAGCGCCCCGCGAAGGGATTGATTTCTTCCCCCTGAGCGTGGACTACGAGGAACGGTTGTACGCCGTAGGGCGTATCCCGGGCAGCTTCTTCCGCCGGGAAGGGCGGCCTGCCGAAGCGGCCATCCTCATCTGCCGCCTCACCGACCGCCCCATCCGCCCCCTCTTCCCCAAGGACCTGCGCAACGATGTCCAGGTCATCCTCACCGCCCTCTCCCACGACCAGGTCAACGACATAGACATCCTGGGCATCATCGGCGCCTCGGCCGCGCTGACCATCTCCGACATCCCCTGGGATGGGCCGGTGGGAGCCGTGCGGATCGGGCTCATTGACGACGAACTGGTGGTCAACCCGACGATCCCCGAGATGGTCAACAGCCGGTTGGACCTGCGGGTCGCCGGCACCCGGGAGGCCATTCTGATGGTCGAGGCGGGGGCCAACGAGGTCCCCGAGGAGATCGTCGTCGAGGCCCTGAAGCTGGCCCACGAGGCCATCCAGCCCCTCATTGACCTCCAGGAGGAGATGCGGGAGGCCGTGGGCAAGCCGAAGCGGGAGTACACCTCCTTCGCCGTCCCCAAGGACCTGAGCGAGCGGATCGCCGACGAGATCGGGGACCGGCTGGAGCAGGTGATGCCGGAACTGGAGTCCCGCGACAAGGCGGAGCGGGCAGCCATCCTCGACGCCATCGAGAACGAGGTGATGGCGGCCTTCGACGAGGACGAGATCGCCCCTCGCGACGTCAGCCAGGTCTTCACCGAGGTGCTGAAGCGGGAGGTGCGAGAGCGCATCCTGAACGAGGGCATCCGCCCCGACGGGCGTGGCCTGCGGGATATTCGTCCCATCTCCGTCGAGGTGGGGATCGCCCCCCGTGCTCACGGCTCCGGGCTCTTCACCCGAGGGGAGACCCAGGTGTTGAGCATCGTCACCCTGGGAACCCCTCGCGACGAACAGCCGCTGGATGGCCTCTACCCGGTCGAGTCGAAGCGGTACATCCACCACTACAACTTCCCGCCCTACTCCACCGGGGAGACCCGCTTCCTGACCGGCCCCAAGCGCCGGGAGATCGGCCATGGAGCCCTGGCGGAGACGGCCCTGCGCCCGATGATCCCGCCTGAGGACGAGTTCCCCTACACCATCCGCGTCGTCTCCGAGGTCCTCTCCTCCAACGGCAGCACCTCGATGGCCAGCGTCTGCGGCAGCACCCTCGCCCTGATGGACGCCGGCGTCCCCATCAAGCGCCCGGTGGCCGGCATCGCTATGGGGCTCATCAAGGAAGGCGACCGCTACGCCATCCTCACCGACATTCAGGGGATGGAGGACCACCTGGGCGATATGGACTTCAAGGTGGCCGGCACCACGGAAGGGATCACCGCCCTTCAGATGGACATCAAGATCAAGGGCATCAGCTACCAGATCATGGCCGAGGCCCTGGAGCAGGCCCGCGAAGCCCGGCTCTTCATCCTGGACAAGATGCTGGAGGTGATCCCCGAGCCTCGACCGGACCTCTCCCCCTACGCGCCACGGATGACCATCCTCCACGTGGATCCAGACAAGATCGGGGCCATCATCGGCCCTGGGGGCAAGATGGTCCGCCACATCCAGGAGGAGACCGGCGTCCGCATCGAGATCGAGGATGATGGGACCGTCTACATCGCCGCCACCAACGGTGACAGCGCCCGACGCGCCCAGGAGATGATCGAGGCTCTGACCGAGGAGCCGGAGATCGGCAAGGTCTACGTGGGCAAGGTGGTCCGCACCACCGACTTCGGGGCCTTCGTCGAGTTCCTGCCCGGCCAGGACGGCATGGTCCACATCTCCCAGTTGGCCGACTTCCGCGCCTCCCGCGTGGAGGATGTGGTCCAGGTGGGCGACGAGATCATGGTGATGGTGACCGACATTGACGCCGACGGGAAGGTTCGCCTCTCCCGCCAGGCCGTGCTGGAGGGCTGGACGCCCGAGGAAGCGCGGGCCCGGGACCGCAAGCCCAGCCGGGGCGGAGGCTCACGGGGTAAGCGCGGTCCGCGCCGCCGGTAGCACGACGGGGCCGCAGGCCCCGGCAGGTCTGCAACCTGCTCCCTAAGGGGAGGTTCCAATGACGGAGAGCACGGATCCCTTCGATGTAACCTCCTCTCCCCCGGAAGAGACCCTGGGAGAGACCGTCAGCCCTTGGCGGTCTCTCCTGACCTTCTTCCGCTCCCTGCTGGAGACCATCGTCCCCGCCCTGGTCATCGCCCTGGTGATCAACCTCTTCCTCGCCCAGGCCACCCAGGTGCAAGGGCAGAGCATGGAACCGACCCTCCACTCTCAGCAGCGGCTGGTCGTGGAGAAGATCACCTACCGCTTCCACGGCCCCCGGCGAGGCGACATCGTCGTCCTGCGTGTCCCCCAGGCCGGCCCCGAGATGCTCATCAAGCGGGTCGTCGGCCTGCCCGGCGAGACGGTGCTGATCAAGGAGGGCCACCTCTATATCAACGGCCAGCGGATCCAGGAGCCCTATCTGTCTGCCCTGACCGGAGGCCAGGACTACGGTCCCGTGGAGGTGCCGCCGCTGCACATCTTCGTGCTGGGGGACAACCGCAGCTTCTCGCGGGACTCCCGCAGTTTCGGCCCCGTCCCCATTGAGAACGTGGTGGGGCGGGCCTGGTTCTCCTACTGGCCCCCCGAGGTCTGGGGACCCTTGAAATGACGGGACCTTTTGCCGATACCCGTCCCTTCTCCCACATCGCCCGCCAAGAAAACCTGGAACGACTGCATCACGAGACCTTCGACCTGCTGGTCACCGGGGGCGGCATCACCGGAACGGCCATCGCCCGGGACGCCGCCCTGCGAGGTTTCCGCACCGCTCTGGTGGAAAAAGCGGACTTCGCCAGCGGGACGAGCAGCCGTTCCTCGCGCCTGATCCATGGGGGCGTGCGCTACCTGGAGTTCTACCGGTTCGGCCTGGTCTACGAGGCCAGCACCGAGCGCTAT
>WFUY01000578.1 GCA_015484715.1 Thermoflexales bacterium
TAGCGGATAAAGATCGCCGCGAAGGAGACGGCTGTGACGCCGAGGATGATGGCCAGGTAAGGCAGCACCTCTCGACGGACGGGCGATCTGGCAGCTTGCATGCTCTCTCCTCCTTTTGGTCGGGTGGTCACTTGGTCAAGTGGTCGTATGCGGTCCTCAGTCCTCAGTCCTCAGTCCTCGGTGCCTCCCCCCGGTCGGCGGTCGGCGGTCGGCGGTCGGTCGGGCAGTCCTCAGTCCTCGGTCCTCAGTCCTCGGTCCTTGGCCCGCCGCCAGGCCGCTTCCAGGCCGGTGATTACCCATATCTTTGGAGATAGGCAGACCAGTGGGTCGTCAACCCTGAATTTGTAGGTGTGAGCGCCTCCCTATAAGGCTGTTTCGCGCCCACAAAATATCGGTTGACAAACCACTAGCCGTCCACGAATGGGGCACGAATACACGAATTAAGGACCGCCTCATTCGTGCATTTGTGAGAAATTCGTGGACGGCCTACTACGGACCACTCCCTCGCTCACTTGTGGGTAATCACCGCTTTTGTGATTGTTCCGAGTTTGAAGCGATCCCCTTGACCTGCAGGGGATTGGCGACCACCGCGAGCCGTTAGGAGCGGGGGCGTGAAGGATAGGCTGAAACGAGCAGATATTGATAAACACCACCCAAGGGAGTGACCACCAGCGGAGCCGGGTCAAGGGAGAATCCGTAAGAACCGGGTCCTTTGAGGTGCCCCCCCTGGAGGCTACCGGAACCGTACCAGGTCGAAGTCAATGAAGTCAGCGTGGTGAAAGATGATGGACTCCGGCCGGCGCTTGAACTTGTCCCCTTCCCAAGAGTGGGTGGCGATGATGTGCAGGACCGCTTCGGGAAGGCCGTGCTTGTAGGCCAGGGCCACGCCGGTGAAGGGGTGGCGTAGGTAGCGGTAGGTCTCGGTGAAGACGACTTGGCCATCGGGCTCCTGGCGGTACTCTAGGAGCTTGCCCACATCGGCCAACAGGGCACCGGCGACCAGGGCATCGCGATCTACAGCGACCCGCTCCCCATAGGCCTCCCGCAGTACCCCCTCGGCGGCAATGCAGAGGCGGCAAACGGTGCGGACGTGCTCGATGAAGGTAACCTGCACATCTTCGGCCAGCAAGGTGAAGGGGATCTGCTGCAGGGCTTCTAAGGTCCATCCCCCTAGAGCCAGAGCCTCTTCCCAGACCGCCAAGGTCTTCGCCCGCAGCTCTTCGTCGCGGATCTCGTTGAACTCAGGGATAATCTCGGTGAGTTTGCGTCGGACATCCATACCTGTGCACTCCTCGTGGATTGCGTGTCGCGGGTTGCGCGTTACGTATCGCGGGTTACGTCCCGTGCCGGTGGGCCGTCGTACTCGTGGTCGGTGGGGTGGATGCGGCGCATAGGCCGCTGGCGCGTCTGCTCCTCGTAGACGTGGGCGACCAGGCCAGGCAGACGGGCTATGATGAAGAAGGCATTGCCCATCTCCGGCGAGAAACCCAAGTCCACCAGCAGGGCGGCCAACGCACCGTCCACGTTGATGGGCAGGTGACGGCCCAAAGCCTCGGCCAGCGCGGCCTCCAACGCTCGTATCATCGCCACCCCCCGGCCGGCGACACCGGCCTCCTCGGCCAGGGCGAAGAGGCGCTTGGTGCGGGGATCGTCGGTGTGGATGCGGTGGCCGAAGCCGGGCGCCCGTCTCTTCGCCGCCCGCATCTCGGCGATCACCTGGGCGGCGACGGCCTCAGCCGCTGTCCCCTCTTCGTCCTGGCGGGCCAGAGCATCCAGGAGCGTTCGCATAGCGTCTTCGATGGCCCCGCCGTGGTAGCGGCTGATGGCCAGGACGCCGGCGGCGACGGCAGCGTTGAGAGGAGCACCGGTAGAGGCCACCGTCCGGGCAGTCAACGCCGAGGGAGGCGTCGCTCCGTGGTCAATGGAAGAGACCAGCATCGCCTCGATCAGTCGCCCCACCTCTGGCGAAGGGAGATCACCCTGCAGGGCCAGGTAGACGGCCTGACCGAAGGTGACCCGGCCCATCAACTCGTCAATGCGATATCCGCGCAGGCGAATTTCGTTGGGCCTGACCTGAGTGATGGCGGTCTTCCAGTGCAGGTCGCTCATAAGCTCTTCCTCGTTAGGTCGTTAGGTAGGTAGAGTAAGGAGGTAGAGAGGGGATGTGTGCCTGAGCTATCTCTCACATCTCCCAGGGACCTTCCTGCAGGTTGCGATAAGCCATGGCTGTCATCGGACACCGCGCGCCTAGCAGGAGGGTGACAACGGTCAGATAGCCAGGTGTGTGCTAGAAGCCGGCCGCCCGCCGGGCCGCCCGCCAAAGGTTGGCTCGGACGTGGCGGTTCTCCCGGGTCAGCTCCTGCAGCAGGGCCTTCATCCGATGGCGTTTCGAGACGGTGCCCTGGAGGCAGACCCAGGAGGCCTCCGGGTAGTCAACCGCTCTGGCGTAGCGGCGGATCTCCCGCTCCTCCACGTAGATGAGCGGTCGGATGAGGGTGATCCGGCCCTCAAAGAAGCGAAGACGGGGCCAGAGAGGCTCCAGCCGACCCTGGTAGGCCAGGTTCATCAGCACCGTCGCCGCCGCATCGTCGGCGTGGTGACCGAAGGCCAGCTTGTTGCAGCCCAACCGATCGGCGGCCAGAAAGAGAGCTTTGCGCCGGTTCCAACTGCAGCGGAAGCAGGAGAGAGGTCGTGGCTCGCCTGGGGGGAGCTCCAGGGGGACGAACTCATACGGGACGCCCAGGCGCTCCAGCCAGGGCTCCAGTTCAGGCCGCAGGTCGGGAAAGCCGGCGCTGGTGCCCACAACGTGGAGGGCGATCACTTCGTAGCGCTCCGGCGTGTAGCGGCGTCGGCAGCAGAGCGCCTCCAGCAGTGTTCGGCTATCCTTGCCGCCGGAGAGGGCAACGGCCACCCGGTCACCATCCTCGATCTGCCGGAACTCCCGGATGGCTCTGTTGATCCTCTTGAGCAGGTAGTGCAGGAGCTTCTGAGCCTGGTCGGGATGAGATGGCTTATCGTCCATAGACAGGTGCTTGTCGCTAGGCGATGAAATCCTCCAGGTTCAGGACCCGGTAGAGCCGCCGACGCACGTCCTCAGGAATCACGGGCGGGGCGTAGGCCCGGTAGAGGGTAATGGTCTTACGGGTCGTGTCCACGATCACGCGGCAGTCGGGACAGGCAGCCAGGTGGCGTTCGATCTCGGCGCAGAGAGCCGCCTCGGCCTCACCGTCTAGGTAGTCCATCAGGTTCCCCAGCAGTTCTCGGCATTCCATTGCTCTAAGCATGGTCCACCTGCCGAACCCGCTCGGCGAAGTACTCGGAAAGGCGTTCGCGGAGGGCCAGGCGAGCCCGCAGGAGGCGCGATTTGACGGCGGGCACGGAGAGGCCAAGCACGTCGGCCGTCTCTTGGGTGGAGAGCCCCTCGATGTCCCGCAGGACGAAGACGGAGCGCAGCGTCTCCGGCAGGGCGGCGATGGCGGCATCCATCTCGGCCCGGGCCTCGGCACTCAGCAGCTCCTCCTCGGGGAGTTGACTCCAATCCAGGAGTTCCCGGGGCATCTCCTCCCCATCTTCCCCGCTGAGAGGCTCGTCCAAGGGGACGGTGGGAAGCTGCCGCTTTCGCAACCGCATCAGGGCCAGGTTGGTGGCGATACGGTAGAGCCAAGTGCCCAAGCGGGCGCGCCCCTCAAACTGGCCGATCTTCTCGAAGGCTCTCAGGAAGGTCTCCTGGAGCACCTCCTCGGCCTCCTGCTCGTCCCCCAACAGCTTGAGGGCGACCCGATAGACGTGGGGGGAGTGGAGCTCCACCAGGTAGGCGAAGGCAGCGCGATCACCAGCCTGGAGCCGGGAGAGCAGGACAGCTTCGTCCTCGACGTTGTCCGTTATCCCTTTAGATGCCGTCGGGTTTGAGAGGTTGTGCCGGGTCCCCACGACCGCGTCCCCTGTAAGCGGGTGGTTGGGAGTTCGATGCCGGGTAGTGATCAGGCAGGCTCCGAGGACACCAGGCCCTGGGTGGCATATCTGGTGCCCAACGGTCAGCAAGCCTACAGGATAGGAGCACTCTTCCCGTTCCCAATCTCGTAGACGCAGGCGGTGTCGCCCTGGAGGATGTGGCATCGCCGGACGACGGGGGCCTGGAGCAACTCGCTTAGGAACCAGGTCTCCACATCGCAGACCTGGGGGAAGTGTTGGGCGATCTTCAGCAAAGGGCAGTGATGTTGTCGCAGCAGGAATCGGCCCGGAGTTGCTTCCTCCCAGGTGGGCATCTGGCCCTCCTCCTCCAGCATCTGGATCAGGGTCGCCAGGCGTCGGGGGAGGGAATCCCCTTGGAGGTGAGGGCGGTAACGTTCCAGACGGCGCTGGGCGCTGCGCCGAAAGAGCCGGATGATCTCCTCATCCCCTTCCGCCGCCTGGATCTCCTGGAGCAGGTCCAGGGCGAACTCGGCGTAACGTTGGGGGAACTGCTGCTGGGCGCGCTCCGTCAGTTCGTAGACGAAGCTAGGCCGGCCCAGGCCGCGCTGCTCGCGTCGGTGGTGGAGCAGTCCTTGGGCCTCCAGATTGGCCAGGTGACGACGTACAGCCGTGGTGCTGATGCCCAGGATCTCGCTCAGCTCCCCCGTGGTGAGGCCGCCCCGCGTCTTGATGGCGGTCAGAATCTTCTGTTTGGTCGCGTGCATGTCACCCCTGCCCAGTCTTGGGATGGCCCTCGGTTCCTGCCCCTCCATTCTATCACAGAAGCAAGGGTTTGTAAACGGTGAGTTTATGCACCGGCCCCGCGACGTGCAGGGAGCATAGCATCGGTGCGATCACTCTTCCGGGGCCGAGGCGACCGCGCCCTGGAGGATGATGGTGGCCTCCCGTTTGAGCTCTTCGGCAGCCTTCACCACCTGTTGGGTCTGCTGCAGCCGCTTCATCTGGTCGTGCCAGAAGGAGGAACCGGCGCTGGCCCCCAAGCCACTGAGGAGGATGCCGGCGATGTTGAACCAAACGCTTCCCGGGGTTAGGATGCCGCTGAAGATACCAGGAATCACCGGCTGGAGCAAATCGAAGGTATTGACCTGGAGCACAGCGGCCAGGAAGATGCCGATGATCAGGGAGAAGATCCGAATGGCGGCTACCCGATAGCGGTTCAGTTCCTTGGCTCGGGCCTCCAGCCGTATCAGCGCTTCGGCCAGGTCCGTCTCTTTGAGATAGGTCTCTCCTCTGTGGATGGCCTCATCCAGGATAGGCTTCCACTCCTTTCGGGCGGACTCCAGAGTGCGGTCTACATCGGCGAGGACCTGGGTGATGGCCTTGAGGCGGGCTTCCATTTGACCGGCTTTGTCGGCGGGAATCCAGTCGTCCACCTCCTTGAGGGTCTCCAGGGGCGAGGGACGTTTCCGCAAGATGCGGATCTTGAGGGCATCCAAAGCGACCTCGGTGCCTACGGCCAGGACAGCCATGATGGCGAAGTAGGCGGCCAGCGTTCCAATCAAGGTCTCCAGGTTGATCCCTAGAAGCGATTCCATGACACACCTCCCTGTTCAAGGGTATCTGAAGGACGAACGACGACCGGGCTCACCGTCGGAAGCGGCGGCTCAGCAGCCAGGTGAGCAGTAGACCTGCGGCAGCCAGGATCAGGCCACCGGCGACTTGGTGTCGGGTCGGCCAGGTGATCGGTGGGCCGCTCTGGTGGGCCAGCTCCCAGGCCACCGTTTCGGCCAATCCTTCTTCCAGAGGGCGGTGGGTGTAACCCAGCTCCCGCTCCGCCTTGGCCGAGGTGACCATCAACGTCACCCCTGTGAGGCTGCGCAACGATTCCGAGGCAAAGAGGGGAGGGAGAGGCAGGACCTGCTCAATCAGACGGGCGGTCAGGTAGAGCGGGATGGCCGGGCGGGAGCCCAGGATGAGGGGCGGTGGAGGGACCCGGCCCAGGCGGGCGACCAGCCGTACGAAGTCGCCCAGGGACATCACGTCGCCGGCCAGGATGTAGCTCTCGCCGAGTCTTCCCCTCTCGGCGGCCAGCCAGTGGCCTCGTGCGACATCATCCACGTGGACGAAGGTAAAGGTGCTGTCAGCGCCCAGAAGGACCGGCAGTTGCCGCCGCAGGACCATCCGAATCAACCGGCCCAACTGGCTGGGATCGCCAGGACCATACACCGACCCTGGCAGGACGATGATCACCGGAGCGCCCTGCTCAATGTAGCGTTGAGCCACCTGGTGGGCCAGGAACTTGGTGCGATCGTAGTGGGAGAGGAAAGGGCAGGCTCGGGGGTAGGTCTCATCCACCACCCGCCCATAGGTGTCGCCGTAGATGCCGATGGTGCTGGTGTAGACGATGCGGGGTATGCCTAGCTCCACGGCCAGCCCCAGCACGTTCTCCGTTCCCCCGACGTTGATGGTCTCCATCAAGGGACCGGCGCCGGGAGGCAGGCCCACTTCGTACCAGGCTGCCAGATGAAAGACCAAGTCGGCTCCCGCCATAGGCTCCCGCATCGAAGCCCGGTCGGTGATGTCCCCCCAGGCCACCTCCACGCCCATCGCCTGCAGCCCTTCGGCCTTCCACGAACTGCGCACCAAGCAGGTCACCTGGTGGCCCTGCCGTACCAGTTGGCGGACCAACGTACTGCCGATGAACCCTGTGCCTCCGGTGATGAAGATCTTCATTGCGGTCCTCCTATGTGTGTCATCGCCTGCTCACAAATCCCCATGCTCCCGATACCATTGAAAGGCGGCTCGCACAGCCTCCCGGAAGGGGGTGGGAGGTCCCAGCCCTAGCTCTTGCCGGGCCTTGCTGCCGTCAAAGTAGAGAAACCGTCCGCTCAAGCGGATTTGATTGCCGTCTATGGGCAGGTGGCCCGGCCAGACCCGGTTGAGAAGGTCCACAGCCAAGGCCAAGGGGCCGACCAAAGGGCGGGGCAGTGTCCAACGGGGAGGAGGTACGCCCACCACCTCGGCTACGATCCGGAACATCTCCCGGTAGGTCAGGTTCTCCCCGGCTAGGATGTACCGTTCCCCTGGCCGGCCCCGCTGAATGGCGGCCAGGTGACCGGCCACCACATCCTCGACGGCCACATAGTTCGTTCCCCCAGGGGGGGCGACGGGCACTTGCCTGCGGTAGACGGCCCTGATGAGGCTGCCGGAGATGAAGTGGTGGTCGCGGGGACCGATGATGACGGCGGGGTTGACGATGACGGCCTCCAACCCCCGGGTGACGAAGACCTGCACGATCTGCTCGGCCAGGTGCTTGCTATGGCCGTAGGGGAAGCGGTGAGGAGGGAGGTTGAAGGTCGCCTCCTCGTTCAGGGGTCGGTCGTCGGGGGGGACGCCCAGGGCGGCGACGGAACTGGTGAAGACGACCCGCCGGACACCGCTCTCCAAAGCAATGGCCATCACGTGGCGCGTGCCTTCCACGTTGACCCGGTAGAGGATCTCCGGGGGAGTGCGCCAGTAGTCGGCAACAGCAGCGGCGTGAAAGACCCAGTCCACCCCTTCCATCGCCGCACGCAGCGAGGCAGGGTCCAGCAGGTCACCTAGGACCGGCTCGTATTCCAAACCCTCTAGTCCATCGAAGCGGGAGGTGTGGCGGTGCAGGGCACGTACAGGATACCCCAGGGCATTGAGACCGGCGACTAGGTTGGCTCCCAGGAAGCCGGTCGCCCCGGTCACCAACACGGTGGGGGGGGAGGAGGGACTTGGTGAGGCTGCGCCTGTGGATTGGTTATCCATAGCCGGCGTGATCCTTTTTCCTCGTGCCTCGTGGAGGATAGGTCG
>WFUY01000579.1 GCA_015484715.1 Thermoflexales bacterium
CAAGGGAGCGAGAGAGTGGTCCGTAGCGGGCCGTCCACGAATTTCTCACGAATGCACGAATGAGGCGGTCCTTAATTCGTGTATTCGTGCCCCATTCGTGGACGGCTAGTCCCCCTATCTCCAAAGATATGGGTAATCACCGGTCAAGGGGTCACCGTCCCTCACCCCTTGCTCCTTGCTCCGTTCCCCCTGCCCCCTGCCTCTCAGTCCTCGGTCCGCCGCTAAGCTGCTACGCCGCCGAGCCGCTAGTCGCTAGGCCGCTACTGCCGCTTGCCCCTTCGGCAGCTCAGAGGTATACTCAAGGGGGAACCGGACGTACCGATGACACGGAGAGGACCGAGATGCGAACCCGATGGTGGAAACTGTCCATCTTCCTGCTGTTGGCGCTGGCGATGGTCTCGCTCGGTGGCTGCGCCACAGCCTATTCAGAACCCCTGCCCACGGTGCGCCTGAACGACCTGAGCCCGCTCCCCACGGTGAGCCCGCAGGTCACCCCCCTGCGGGTGGCCGTCGCCGCCATCGTCTCTCCCCAGGGGACGGTGGCCTCCTACCAGCCGCTGCTGGACTACTTGAGCCGGCGGCTGAACCGCCCCGTGGAGTTGGTCCAGCGGCGCACCTACGCCGAGGTCAACGACCTAATCCGCCACAATGAGGTAGACGTGGCCTTCATCTGCACCCGGGCCTACGTCCAGGGCCGGCGGGAGTTCGGCCTGGAGCTGCTGGCCATCCCCCAGGTGCAGGGGAAGACCGTCTACCACTCGCAGATCATCGTACGGGCCGACCTGCCCGCCCAACGTTTCGAGGATCTACGGGGCCTTGTCTTCGCCTTCACCGATCCCCTCTCCAACACCGGCTATCTCTACCCCAACGTCCTGCTCAAGCGGCTGGGGGAATCGCCCGACACCTTCTTCCGACGCACCTTCTTCACCTACAGCCAC
The DNA here is from genome assembly GCA_015484715.1 of Thermoflexales bacterium. Classification (GTDB taxonomy): domain Bacteria; phylum Chloroflexota; class Anaerolineae; order S140-20; family S140-20; genus S140-20. Next base: position 939 of record WFUY01000579.1, read on the forward strand.
GACAACGCCATCTACGCCGTCGCCGAAGGGGTGGCTGATGCAGCGGGGGTGGACAGCCTGGTGCTGGACTACGCGATGGCCCGCGATCCATCCCTGCGGGATCGCGTGCGCATCATCCACACCTCTCCCCCCTTCGGGATGCCGCCGGTGGTGGTGGGGCCGGACGTCCGGCCCCAGACCAAAGCGCTGCTGGAGGAGACCCTCCTGGAGATGGCCGACACCCCCCAGGGCCAGCAGGCCCTAGAGGCGTTGGGGGTGGACCGCTTCGTGTTGGGACGGGACGAGGATTACGACATGATCCGGGCGATGGAGGCGGAGCTAGATGAGCAGTAGGGCGGGTTTCTTACCTGCCCACCCAGGTTCCAAGCTGGGCGGCTGAGGAAGGCCGCCCCACATCCCTTCACATCCCCTTCACACCCTGTGGAGGGCAGGCTTCTTACCCACTCACGCAGGTTCCTGGGCGAGATTAGGCGGCTGAGAAAAGCCGCCCCGTGTCCTAGGTGAGGTCCTGCCGATGGCTCCGAAATCCTGGGAACACTGGCGCCACCGCCTCTGGCACATGCTTGGGGGCGTCAGCGTCCGCACCAAAATCTTGGGCATCGTCCTGGCGGTGATCCTCCTGCCGGGCCTCCTGGTCACCTATCAGGTGCGCTCGGCGCTGGTCCGCACCATGCGGGAGCAACTTCAGCAGCAGAGCCTCTCGGTGGCCCGGGACGTCGCCGCCCGGAGCACCGACCTGGTGCTCATCAACGACCTCTACGCCCTGAGCCGCCTTCTCCAGGACACCCAGAAGTACGACCCGGATGTCCGCTACCTCTTCATCCTGGACACCGAAGGGCACGTGCTGGCCCACACCTTCGAGGGCGGATTCCCCCTCGACCTGCTGGAGGTCAACACCCTGCCGCCGGGCAGCTCCCACCACCTCCAGCCCCTGCTCACCGAGGAAGGGGTGGTCTGGGATACCGCCGTGCCCATCTTCGAGGGGCGGGCCGGCGTGGCCCGGGTGGGCCTCGGCGAGCAGCGGATGTGGCAGGTCGTCAACGCCATCACCGGACAGATGGTGCTCAGCATGCTCCTCATCTCCATCGTGGGCATCGGGGCCGCCTTCACCCTGACCTGGCTGCTCACCCGGCCCATCTTGGAGCTGGTAGCGGCCACCGAGCGGGTCGGGCGGGGCGACTACTCCCCCCGGATCTCCCGCTGGGCGGACGACGAGATCGGGGACCTGGCCGAAGCCTTCAACCGGATGGTCGCCCAGTTGGCCCAGGCCGAGGCGGAGCGGGCCGAGCGGGAGCGGCTGCGCCAGTTCTACCTGAAGCGGGTCATCCACGCCCAGGAGGAGGAGCGACAGCGCATCGCCCGGGAGCTGCACGACGAGACGGGACAGGCCCTGGCCTCCTTGATGGTGGGGCTGCGCAACGTGGAGGAGGCCCCCACCCCCGAAGAGATGCGTCGGCGTCTCCAAGACCTGCGCCAGGTGCTGGCCGGCACCTTGGAACGGGTCCGCCGCCTGGCCTTCGACCTGCGCCCCTCCGTCCTGGACGACCTGGGGCTGGTGGCCGCGCTGCACCGCTACGCCCAGCAGTACCGGGAGCGGTTCGGCATCACCGCCGAGGTCCAGGCCGTCGGCCTCGACGGTCAGCGGTTGTCGCCGGAGGTGGAGACGAGCATCTACCGCATCGTCCAAGAAGCGATGACCAACGCCGCCAAGTACGCCGCCTGCTCCCGCATCAGCGTCCTCCTCCAACTCCGAGAGCGACAGCTCTCGGTCATCGTCGAGGACGACGGCTGCGGCTTCGACGTGGATCAGGTCTTCAGCGAGGAAGCGGGGCAGAGCAAGCTGGGCCTGTACGGCATGCAGGAGCGGGCCGAACTGATCGGCGGCCGGCTGGACATCGAATCCCGTCCGGGCGGGGGCACAGCCATCTACCTGCGTGTGCCCCTCGAGGCGGGAGAGTGCGTGGAGGGATGAGCGATGGGAGAGATGAGGCCCATTCGGGTCCTGTTGGCCGATGACCACGCGGTGCTGCGGGCCGGATTGCGCCTGCTCATCAACGCCCAGCCCGATATGGAGACGGTGGGGGAGGCTCAGGACGGCCTGGAGACGCTGGCCCAAGCGGAAGCGCTCCAACCCGACGTGATCCTCCTGGACCTGAGCATGCCCCGGCTGGGTGGGCTCACCATCCTGCGCCAGTTGCACGACTGCGCCCCTGAGGCCCAGGTGCTTGTCCTGACCATGCACGCTGACGAGGCCTATCTGCGTGAGGCGCTGCGCCAGGGCGCAGCCGGCTATGTGGTCAAGGCCGCCGCCGACCAGGAACTCCTCTCCGCCATCCGTGCCGTCGCCCGGGGCGAGATCTACGTCCATCCCTCGATGACGCGGGCGCTGCTGGAAAGCCTGCTGCCCCGCAGCGAGCCGGAGCAGCGGGACCCCTGGGAGGAGCTGAGCGAGCGCGAGCAGCAGGTGATCCACCGGGTGGCGATGGGGTACACCAACCGGGAGATCGCCGGACAGCTACACCTGAGCGTCAAGACGGTGGAGACCTATCGGGCGCGGGCGATGGAGAAGCTGGGCCTGCGCAGCCGCGCCCAGTTGGTGGAGTATGCTTTGCGCCGGGGGCTGTTGAGCAGCGAGTGAGCCCCCATCTTGTCAGGGT
>WFUY01000580.1 GCA_015484715.1 Thermoflexales bacterium
GTGGGTGTTGGGGTGTTGGTGGGCGTGGGCGTATCGGTCGCCGTAGGCGTCGGTGTGGGGGTGTTGGTCGCCGTCGGCGTGGGTGTGGCCGTGCTGGTGGCTGTGGGTGTTGGGGTGTTGGTGGGCGTGGGCGTATCGGTCGCCGTAGGCGTCGGCGTGGGGGTGTTGGTTGCCGTCGGCGTGGGTGTATCGGTGGGGGTTGGCGTCGGTGTGAGCGTGGGCATCGGCGGCGTGCCGAAGGCGCCATCCGCCACCAGAGCGAAGGGCTGCGGGCCGTTGGGCACGTTGTAGCCTTGCACCTCCACCGTCCAGGTGCCGGCCGCTGCCGCCTGCACGTAGACGTTCTCCACGTTGTTCGTCCGATCGGCGCTCCCGCCCGTCTGCGACCAGCCGCCGCTGAAGACGTTGCCCAGGTAGGTCGTCCCATCAGGGGCCGTCACCACCAGGTCCAGGTCGTTGACCAGGGTCTTGGCCGCCGTGGTGGAGCCGGGGTAGTCCGTCCAGACCAGGGTGACCTTGAAGGGATTGCCGCCGGTGCCGATGTTGAACTGGTAGGTGGCGACATCCCCCGTCTGGAGGCCCGTCGTCTCATCCACGAACTGGGCAGTGCCGTCGGTGGCGTTGGCGACGTTCACCCGCCCCCACCCCTCGTGGTTGTTGGGGATGGGGTAGGCGTTGTCGTTCACGCCGTCGTTGTTCTCGTCCAGCATATCCTCGGCCGAGTTGATCAGGGTCGCCTTGACCAGGGCGGCGCTGGCGCTGTGGCCGTAGGCTTTCTCGTAGAAGTCCCGCACGACGGCGGCCGCGCCGGCGGCCAGGGGGTTGGACATCGAGGTGCCGCCCATGTACTTGTAGTACTGGTCGAGGGGGAAGCCCCAGCCGTCGTACTGCCACTGGCCGTTCTGGGGGTTGGGCGAGGAGTCATACCCCTGCTGGTACATGTCGGAGTAGCCGGAGAGGACGTAGGTGCCGGGGGCGACGACGTCGGGCTTGATGCGGCCGTCGTCGGTGGGGCCTCGGCTGGAGAAGGCGGCCATCTGCTCGGCGTTGCCGGCAGCCGGGTCACTGGCCAAGGGGTCGGCGGGGAAGTCGTCGGGCCAGGCCTCGCCGTAGGTCACGACGTCGTTCATCCCACCTTTGCTCTGGCAGCTCTCGCCGTTGACGGTGTAGGTGAGGTTGGCGTCGCACTCGTAGTGGCCCTGGCGGTCGTTCTCGCTGGCGCCGACGGAGAGGACGTTCTTGGCCGTGGCCGGCGAGCCCATCGAGTCCTCGTCCACCACGCCGTCGCTGTTGGCGTCGGTGCCGGCGTTGCCGGCGGAGAAGGTGATCAGCATATCGGGATGGGTCCACATAAAGTCGTCGGTGTTGGCCGCATCGTCGGTGTACTCACCGGCAACGCTGCTCCCCCAGGAGTTGGAGTGGATGCGGGCGCCGGCGTCGTAGGCCTGCTGGTAGAGCTGGCGGAGGTCATCGGGGATGCCCAGCAGGTAGTAGCCGTCGTCGTATAAGAGGGCGCAGTAGCCGTACATATCGGCGTAGTCCTCGACGGCCTGGAAGACGAGGCGGGCCGCCGGGGCAGTGCCCTTCCCCTCACCGCTGGGACCGCCGTCGCTCAGCACCGAGCCCGTCGTGTGGGTACCGTGACCGCTGTCCACGTCCTGGGGGCCGTCGTTGATGGCGTCGTAGCAGAAGGGGCTGTCGGAGCCGGGCCAGTCGTAGATGGCGACGATGCGGCTGGCGGGGACGTCCCGGTGGGCACCTTCAGGGGTGCCGTCCCCCAGGCCCGTGTCGGCCACGGCGACGATCTGGGTGGAGCCGTCGTAGCCGTTGGTGTTGGCCGTGTTGGCCCCCATAATGATGCCGGCCCCGTACTCGTTCTGCGGCTCCGGGAAGACGAAGTTCTCGATCCAGGCCACGTCGGGGATGCGGGCGATGGCGTCCAGCAGCGCCCCATCGGCGACGATCCGCAGGTTGGCCTGGCTGCCGGAGAGGACCCGCCCACCGAGGTTGGTGATGCTGGCCCTCACCAGCCCGACGTCAACGCCGGGCTCCACCCGCACCGTGTAGAGGCGCGTCCCCTCCCGGATCAGGTTGGGGCTCAGCTTGTAGGCCGGATGGAAGAAGCCGACCCAGACGACGTTGTCCATCCGGCGGACCTGTTCGGCGACCCAGGGGGTCATCCGCACCTTGAAAGCGAACTCGGGCACGTATTCCAGGATCTCGGCCCCGGCGCTCGTCAGCGCAGCCTTCCAGGCCGGCTGGATGGGGCCGGCGAACTGAACCAGGTAGTAGGCGGTCCGCCCCGGCTGGACTCGGGTGATGACCAGGTCCTGGGGCAGGTTGGGCTTCTCCCCCAGCGCCGGGCGGAAGGTGGCGACCTTCAGGCGGATGGGTGGGGCTGGTGAGGTGGCTGAGGCGGGTGAGATCACCTGAGGCACCACGCTGACCAGAAGGACCAGAATGGCCATTAGAGCCACAAGACGACGCATAGCGTTCTCCTCTCCTTTCCGTTGAGTCTGCGATCTGTAGCCGACAACCCGTGCCCGGCACCCTGTGCCTTGCACCTTGTGCCTTGCACCTTGCGCCTTGCACCTTGTGCCTTGCACCCTGTCACTTACGACTCGACGCCTCCTACCGGGTGGCAAGCCCTGGGAGCGCCCTGATCGCCCAATGGCGGCCGCGCTTCAGATATTGCCCGCTTCCTCCTTCCCTTGCACCCTTGCAACTTGCCCCTTGCAACTTGCAACTTGCCTAGTCCTCTGTCTTGATCTCCACCACCGCCGTCATCCCCCAGCGCAGGGCCTGGGCCTGTTCGGGGTCGGTGAGCTCGACGGTGACGGCGTAGGTGACGTCGCCCCGGTACTCCTGGCCCTGGAGGGCGACCCGGCGGACGAGGCCGGCGAACTCTTGATCGGGCAAGGCATCCACCGTCACCACGGCCGGCTGCCCCTCCCGCACCCGCACCACGTCCAGCTCCGTCAGGTCGGTGGTGCGGGCTTGGAGCCGGTCCAGCGTGGCCAGGACCACGACCACCTGGCCGGGGTTGACCTGCTCGCCCACCTCCACCCGCACGTCCACCACGGTGCCGGCGAAGGGGGCCTGGAGTTCCGCTTTCTGCAGGTCGAGCTTCAGTTCCTCCACCGTGATCTCGGCCTGGCGCAGCCGGGCTTCGGCCTCGGAAACCCGCTCGCCCGAGGAGCGCAGGCCGTCCAGTTGCAACCGGGCGGCCTCCACCTGGGCCTCCATAATCTTCAGCGTGACGGTGTAGGTCTGCTGGGTGGCGATGGCCTGGTTGAGCTGGGCCTGGGCTTCGTCCACCTGGGCGGCCAGCACACTGAGGCTGAGGGCGTGAGCCCGCTGGGCGTCCAGGGCCTGCTGGAGACGGGCCTTGGCCGCCTCGAAGTTCAGCTGGGCCTGTTGGAGGGCCTTGGCGTACCCGTCCCGCACCTCCTGGGGTTCCCAGGGGCGGTCCAGGGCCTTGTTGTACTCCGTCTGGGCGTCCTGGAGGGCGATCTGGGTGCGGCTGTACTCGACCCGGGCGGTGATGACGTTGGGGGTGGGGTCCTCGGCCCGCGCCTTAGCGAGCTGCATCTGAAGCTGTTTGACGCGGGCCTCGGCAGCGGCCACGTCGGCGTTGGGGTCCTGGAGGCGGGCCTTCTCCAGCTCCTGCTGCCGGATCTCCAGCTTGATCTCCGCCTGGGCCACCTGCTGGTCCAGCGCAGCTTTCTGGGCCAGGTATTCCTGCTCGGCCTTCTGCAGGGCCAACTCCATAGCGGCGGTGTCCAGGCGCACCAGCGGATCGCCGGCCTCGACCCGGTCGCCGGGGGCGACGAGCACCTCGGCCACCCGGCCGCCGCTGTCGAAGCGGAGCTCCACCCAGCGGGCCGGCTCGATCACCGCCTCGGCCACCACGGTTCCCCGATCAGCCTGGGAGACGACGGGCACCGTCTCGCCCGCTGCGGGGGTGGGTCGCATCGGGCCTCCACACCCGACCAGCAGAAGCAGTCCCAGCACCAGTCCTGTCAGCCCAATCCATCGCCTCATCGGTTTTTCCCTTTCTCCTTTCCGGGGACCCTCCCGCAGGTTTCCCTAGGTAGCCTCCGATAAGCCATTGCCGTCGCCGGGCACCGCGTGACCTGTGGGAGGGTGGCAGAGGATCTCACTCGTAGGCCAGGGCCTCGCGCACGCTGATCCTGGCAGCCCGCAGCGCCGGCCAGAGGCTGGCCAGGGCCGAGAGCACCAGCACGATGGTCAGCCAGAGGAGGACGCCGACCACCGAGTAGCGGAAGTCGAGGGGGAAGCGCATCAGCGTGCTCCCCACGACGTTGCTGAAGAGCCG
>WFUY01000581.1 GCA_015484715.1 Thermoflexales bacterium
TACTACGAGGTCCTGATGGTCGGTGGCCGATAGCCGACCGCCGACCACAGACCGCCGACCGCCGACGGCCGACCGCCGACCGCGGACTGAGGACTGAGGACCGAGGACCGAGCGACAAGGGGCAGGGGACAAGGGGCAAGGAGCAAGGACCATCCGACCACCTGACCAAGCGACCAGATGACCACGTGACCAAGCGACCAGATGACCACGTGACCAAGCGACCAGATGACCACGTGACCAAGCGACCACCTGACCAAGCGACCAGACGACCACGTGACCACCCGACCAAGCGACCAAGCAACCATCGGAGGATGAATCCAATGACGCCTGAACGCCGCATCCGCGATCACCTCGCCTTTCTCTACGGCAAGACCGAGGCGGAGGCGCTGTGGCCCCGGCTGGAGGCCCGGCTGGAGGCCTTTCGCCGGCGCAACCCCCACCTGCGGGAGGAGGTCCCGCCGCCCGAAGAGCGGCTCACGGAGCGGGATGCCTTCCTCATCACCTATGGGGACCAGTTCCAGGAACCGGGCCGGCCCCTCCTGCAGACGCTGGCGGACTTTCTGGAGCACCACCTGGCCGAGGCGATCAGCGGCGTTCACCTGCTTCCCTTCTACCCCTACTCCTCCGACGACGGCTTCTCGGTTATAGACTACCGCCAGGTGGACCCCCGGCTGGGAACCTGGGAGGACGTGGCCCGTCTGGGCCGGCGCTTCCGGCTGATGTTCGACGCGGTGATCAACCACATCTCCCGCCGGAGCGCCTGGTTCCAAGCCTTCCTGCGAGGCGAGCCGCCCTACACCGACTACTTCATCGTCGTGGACCCGGACACGGACCTCTCGATGGTGGTGCGTCCCCGGGCGCTGCCCCTCCTAACGCCCGTGGAGACGGTCCACGGCCGGCGGTACGTCTGGACGACCTTCAGCGAGGACCAGATAGACCTCAACTACGGGAACCCCCAGGTCTTGCTGGAGATCGTGGACCTCCTGCTCTTCTACGTGGAGCGGGGGGCGGAGGTGATCCGGCTGGACGCCATCGCCTACCTGTGGAAAGAGATCGGCACCCCCTGCATCCACCTGCCCCAGACCCACCGGGTGGTGAAGCTCTTCCGCGCCGTCCTGGATGCGGTCGCCCCCGGCGTGCTGCTGATCACGGAGACCAACGTTCCCCACGAGGAGAACATCAGCTACTTCGGCGACGGGACCGATGAAGCACAGTTGGTCTACCAGTTCCCCCTGGCCCCCCTGGTGGTGCACGCCTTTCACACAGGGGATGCCCGCCGGCTGAGCGCGTGGGCGGCGACGCTCCACACCCCCTCGCCGACGACGACCTTCTTCAACTTCATCGCCTCCCACGACGGCATCGGGGTGATGCCGGCGCGGGGGTTGCTGAGCGAGGCGGAGATCCAGGCGCTGGTGGACCGGACACTGGCCCACGGAGGGCAGGTCTCCTACAAGGCCAATGCCGATGGCTCCCGCAGCGTGTACGAGCTCAACATCACCCTCTTCGACATCCTCAACGACCCTCGGGACCCCCGGCCGGAGGTGGACGTGCGCCGCTTCCTGGCCTCGCAGGTGATCATGCTCTCCCTGGCGGGCGTGCCGGGCATCTACGTCCATAGCCTCTTCGGTTCCCGCAACTGCCACGAGTGCGTCGCCCGGACGGGGCGGGCCCGGTCCATCAACCGGGAGAAGTTCGACCGGGCGACGCTGGAAGCCCGTCTGGCCGATCCGGGCACGCTGAGCCATCAGGTCTTCCGGGGGTATCGCCACCTGCTGCGCCGGCGACGGGAGCATCCGGCCTTTCACCCCAACAGCGAGCAGCGGGTGCTCTCGCTGCATCCGGCGGTCTTCGCCCTGCTGCGCAGCGCCTCCGACGGAGAGGACGTGGTGCTCTGCCTGGTCAACGTCTCCGGGCGTTCCCAGACGGTCCGGGTAGAGCCGAGGCAGTGGAGGCTGCCGGGGACGCCGGCCTGGCGCGATCTCATCGGTGGAGGATGCTACTCCGAAGAGGGCGGAGCCTTCGAGGTCGCGCTAGATGCGTATCAGGCCGTGTGGTTGGTGCCGGCGTAGCGGGTTGCAGGGACTCCGGGAATCTGGATCCCTTGGGAGGGGCTCTGTTGTCGCCTACACCCCGTATCCTACGTACACCGTCTTGATGCGCGTGTAGAACTCAATGGCGCTCTGCCCTTGTTCCTTAAAGGTGTTGGCGCTCGACTGCTTGAATCCACCGAAAGGTGCCTGTAGGGCCAGGCCCGTGGTGGGTTCATTGACCTTGACCACACCGACGTCTGCCTCCTCGGCGAAGGCAAATGCCCGCTGGAGGTTGCTGGTCACAATGCCTGCCACCAGCCCATAGGCGACGGTATTCGTCTTGGTGATGGCCTCGTCGAAGTCCTTGGCTCGGATCACCGCGATGACAGGCCCGAAGATCTCCTCCTGGGCCAGGCGCATCTGAGGGTCTACGAAGTCAAAGACCGTGGGTTCCACGAAGTACCCTCCCTTCTTCGCAATCCCACCTCCCACCAGGAGTTTGGCTCCTTCGGCCTTCCCTATCGCTACGTATTCCAGATCGGTCTCCATCTGCTCCTGGCTCACGGCGGGTCCCATCTGCGTTGCAGGATCAAGGCCATCGCCCACCACCAGGGACCGGGCCGCGTCGCAGAGGCCCTGGACAAAGGCGTCGGCGATCTTCTCGTCCACGATCACGCGACTGGTCGCGGTACATGCCTGTCCCGTCAGTCCAAAGCCACCTCGCACCGCCAACTGCACGGCGAGGTCCAGATCGCCATCCTCCAGCACCACCAGCGCATTCTTCCCCCCCATCTCCAACTGAACCCGCTTCATCGCAGGGGCTGCCCTCCGGTAGACCTGGACGCCTACTTCGTAGGAGCCGGTAAAGCTTACCCCCTTGACCTCTGGATGGATTACCATCGCATCCCCCACTTCTCTACCCGACCCTGTCACGTAATTGACCACTCCGGGGGGGAGCCCCGCCTCGACCAGGGCCTCCACCAACATAAGGCTGCACTGAGGGGCCAGACTTGCGGGTTTGAACACGACGGTGTTGCCGTACACGAGGGCCGGGGCGATCTTCCAGGCAGGGATGGCGACAGGGAAGTTCCACGGCGTGATGATGCTGATCACTCCCAAGGGTTCCCGACGGGTGTAGAGCATTTCGCCATGTACATTGCTGGGCAACACGCTGCCGCCCATCCGCCAGCCCTCACCTGCGTAGTAGCGAAAGATGTCGCGCGCCCGGGCAACCTCGGCCCGCGCCTCGGCCAAGGTCTTCCCCTCCTCGCGAGTTAGGGTGACGGCGATCTCCTCCAGTCGTTCGTCAATGAGTTGGCTGGCTCTGTAGAGGATGGCTCCTCGCGTAGGTGGAGGGGTCTCTGCCCACGCGGGAAGTGCCTCCCTGGCGGATTCAACAGCGCGTCGGGTGTCTTCGCGGGTCATGCTGGGAAACAGCCCCAAGACCTCCTCGGGATTTGCCGGGTTGCGGTTCTCAAAGGTCGCACCGTTCGAGGAAGTGACCCATTCTCCCCCGATCAGATTACGAAACTTCTCCATTGCTCTTGCCTCCATGTACGGGATGTATGTCGCGCTCACAGGTATGGCCGGGTTGCTTCTGCGAAGACCTCCAGGGGTACGACCCCCTGTGAGGCGTCGGTCACTCGCTGGAGCCGATTAGGGGCGGCGATGGATGATCTCCGCTGGACCAGGGGGCGTCGTCGCTCGGCGATCAGGGCGTGGCGCGCCTGGGCAAGATTCACCTCCCAGGGTACCAGGCGACCGGCGGCCAACGCTTGGGGATCCAACAGGTCAATCCGGCGCTTGCGCAATTGGATGTGCAGGAGATCCCCCGTTTGGAGAAGCCCTATCCAGCCCCCTTGGATCGCCTCAGGCGTCACGTGGCCGATGGCCGGCCCGTAGGTCACCCCGGAAAAGCGACCGTCGGTCAGGAGCACGGTGACCCGTTGCAGTCTCCTGTTGGCGTTGATGTACTGCATAGGCGTGAACATTTCGGGCATGCCGAAGGCTTCAGGCCCTTGCCCGCTGATGACCACGGCAACCTTCAGGATCCCTTCTCCCAACGTCCAGTCGAACAGGGTGTGGCGGTCCCATACCTCGACGGCAGGGGGCAGAGCGCCCCGTCTCCTGGCATTGTGGGTTGCTATGCTCCGCAGCGTCTCCCGGGTGAGAAAGGGGGTATCCCGCAGGCGGGACAACAGGTGGGGATCCAACAACTGCTCGTTGGCGTCCTCCTCGTTCTCGAAGAAGAGCACGACGGCCACTTGATCGTCAAACTGCTCGATCTGTTCATCGGTCATACCGCTGATCTTGACGACAGCCGAATCGAAGAAGTTGCTCTGCAGAACCTCGACGCCGCTGTAGGACCTCCGGGGAACGTGCAGGATGATGGGATTCTCCCTCACGCCGTCGGCCCTCAGGTGGTTGGGATCGGCCAAGCGTTCATCCCACGTCGTCCCGGTCACCGTAGGAGCGTCCAGGTCCATAGGAATGCCTTGGCGGAACAGCTCGTAAAACAGGGTCTCAACGCCACGAATGAGGCCGGCAGCCCGCTGTTGGGCCAGGGCGAAAATGTCTCGTCCTTCCGTGAGGCTGTAGTCAAAGATGTCCGGCACAGGCGGGTGACGCCGAATGTAGTCCACGGTGTGGATGTCCACCTTGTAGCCCGCGTAGAGCATAGCTGCGACCAGATGGAGCATCAGGTTGGTTGATCCACCCGTGGCACTGTACACGCGCACCGCGTTGGCGAAGTTGCTTGCCAGGATGCGTCCCACGCTGTAGGACGGGCGTTCGAGACAGGCGAACAGCCCTGCAACAGCCTCCCGGACCTGCTCCAGTTCGGGGGGGCTTGTGAGGAGTTCGACCGAGGGATGCACCAGCCCCATAGCCGACAGGGCGATGCGGCTGGAATTGCCGGTCCCGTTGAAGGCACAGATGCCCCCCTTCGGATCACACGTGTGGACGGCCAGACGCCGCTCGTAATCGGCGTGTGTTTCTGCGGTAATGAGCCCCGCGTCTCTGGCCCGGGTCAACACAGCCCTGAAGGCCGAGTTTGAAGTGCACTGGAGGATGTACTTCATCGTCTCGCGCAGATCGGAGGCGATCTCCTGGTATCCCTCTTCCTCTGCTCGCCGGGCTACCTCCTCCAGTTCGGCGCGCAGGTCTGGTGGGATGGTGCCTCCGCGCAGGACGTGAGCCGGCTGGAACGTCGCGGTGAGGGGGAGATCGCCCCGTCTCCGGCGCAGCATATCCAGGTGGGCCAATCCGGCCAGGATGGCAAAAGGGGTCTTGTCGCATCCGGTGACGACGTAGGCGGCATGGTAGGTGTGTGCCTCCATCTGGTTGATCACCATAGCGGCCACAGCGTTGCGGCTCTGGAGGCTGTAGCTCATGCCCAGGGTGCTTTGGGCGATGGCGTCGCATACCACAGGGATGCTGAAGTAGAAAGGCACTCCGCCTTGCTCCCAGATGGCTGCGGCCGCTTTTAGGACGGGTTCCCAATCCACAATGTGGGCCGGATGGTCGAGGGAGCCCCCAATGATGGCAACACGCGGGGCATTCTGGTCCAATCTATCGTAGACCGTCTCCAGCCGACCGTCTAGCTCGGTCAGACCCAGCATGGTACGTGCCCTCTCCAGGAGAGCCACGACGGTGATGGGCGCATTGGCCTTGGCCTGGACGTTCTCTCGATAGGGGTTAGAGCCGGATAGCGTCCTGGGGCTCATTGTTCCATCCGCTTCACCCAATTCCGCAGGATGCCGATGCCTTCGATCTCAATCTCCACCTGATCGCCCTCTTCTAGGGCAACGTCATCGTCGGGCACGATGCCCGTTCCGGTGAGCAGGATGACCCCGTGGGGGAAGTCATTGTATCGGGCCAGATACCCCACGAGTTCCTCCAGGCTGCGGCGCATCTGACCCGTGCTGACTTCCCCACGAAAGCGCAGTCGGTTCCCCTTCCTGATGGTCAGACGGATGGTTAGGTCGTGGGCGTTGATGCCGCTGTCGGCCAGCACAATGACCGGCCCGACAGCACAAGCGTGTCGGTAGATTTTCGCCTGGGGCAGGTATAAGGGGTTCTCGCCCTCGATGTCCCGGCTGCTCACGTCGTTTCCAATGGTGTAGCCCACGATCTGCATCGTGGGGTTGACGGTCAGGGCCAGTTCCGGCTCGGGGACGCTCCAGTGGCTGTCCCCTCGGATGCCGATCCAGTCGTTGGGACCGACGACCTTCTCAGGAGTGGACTTGAAGAAGAGTTCTGGTCGCGCCGCTTCGTACACCTGGGAATAGACGCTCTGATTTCGTGCCTCCCGCATGCGCGCCTCTCGACTTTGGTGGTATGTCACGCCCGCTGCCCAGATCTCCTGACGATCCACAGGGGGCAGCAGGTGGGGGGCTCGTCTGTCCGGCGTGCGGTCCAACTCGCTATACGGGTACACAGGTAGCTTCGTCTTGTCTACCTCCTGCAGCAGGGTAGCGATGGGCATCTCCGTTGAGGCCTGCAGCAGAGCGGCAAGGGATTGACAAGGGGCGAGGCCACTGGCGGTCAGGTCATAGACCTGCCCGGCAACGACCTGACCCACCCGCACCCCTTGATGGGGGTGAAAGAAGCGGCAGAGTTTTACCGGGGCCTGAACCTGGTTGCTTCTCTCCATGAGCGTCTCCCTATTCCCTGATTTGGCTCCCACGTCCATACAGGAATAACATGCCGAGGATCACGAGCCCGTAGATGATGTTGCGCCCTGCCTGCGAAATTTGCATGATGCTGAGGGTGCTCTCCAACAGGGTGATGATGATGGCGCCCGCTACAGTCCCCATGTAGAGCCCCGATCCTCCCAGGATATTTGTGCCCCCGATGACGACGGCAGCGATGCTTGGGAGCAGGTACGGTTCCCCCATCCCGTTGAAACTACGGCCTGCATATCCCACGAGCAGGATGCCTGCGATGGCGTTCATCAGGCCGCTCAAGACGAATGCGCTGATCAGCACCCGATGGGATTTCACTCCTGAGAGATAAGCGCAGATCTCGTTGTTCCCCACCGCGTATATCTTGCGGCCCAGCGCACTGCGATGTAGCACGATGAAGCAGAAGAGCGAGATAGCGGTCCACACCAGGACCACCGAGGGAAGGCCCCCCCACACTTTGTGGTGCACAATCAGATTCAGCAGTTCGGGGGATTCACCCTTGGGCTGAGCACCCGTGTAGAGCACGGTTACCCCTTTGACCACAGCGTCCATGCCCAGGGTGAGGACCAGAGAGGGGATGCGCAGGTAAGCGACTCCCAGCCCGTTGAGGAGGCCCACAATGAGGCCAACGGCCAGCCCGGCCAGCACACCCAACCAGAGACGCTCGTTCTGTCCTTGGGCGATGGAGGTGACCATCACGGCTGCCAGGTTGAGCGTCCAGCTTACAGACAGGTCAATGTTGCCCGTCAGGATGACCATCATCTGTCCTGCTGCCACCGCGCCTAGGAAGGAAGCCTTCATAAGCTGGAGCAGCAGGTAGTTGGGGGATGCGAACTGGGGCATGATCAGGGATCCGAGGCCAACGATGGCGACGATCATCAGGTAAGCGATGACCACGCTTCGCTGTTCCTGATTCAGGCCCCGAAGCCAGCGGTGCAGAGAGAGCCAGGCACGAGAGGTTGTGACCATAGTTCGCCTCTGTGGGATATAGCGTCTCCTGATGGACGCTGCTGCTACCAGCCGTTGTGGTGCTCAGCGCATCGTCTCCAGGCGATTGCGCAGGGTGAACGTTCGCGCTGCTCCCAGGGAAATGGCGATCAAGAGCACCAGCCCCTCGAAAAGGGGTTGGGAGAGAGGGTTGATTCCGGCGAAGAAGAGCACGCTGCTGATGATGCGGATCACGAATGCGCCGGCGATCGTTCCCGCCACCCCTCCTGAGCCTCCAAACAGGGAGGTGCCGCCGAGGACCACGGCACCGATGGATTGCAGAGTGTAGACCGCTCCGATGGTTGCATCTCCAGAGCTGGTTTGGGCGGTGAGGAAGAGCCCTGCCAGAGCGGCGAGGAAGCCGGCCATCACATATGCCGCCACCTTAGCCCGGTTCACGTTCAGCCCGCTCATGTAAGCGGCACGCTCGTCGCTGCCTACAGCATACACGGCCAGGCCCAACCGCGAACGACGGAAGGGTGCCCATATGAAGATTAGGACGAACGCCAGGAGCACCAACGAGGTGGGGATCAGGTCGAACACCCGCCTGGTCAACAGGTCGCCGTACCATAGGGGCACGTAGCCCCCCGGGCGTGGGCGCAACATCAGGGCGAAGCCGCTGTAGATGGAGGCTGTGGCTAGGGTGACGATGATGGGCTGTAGACGACCGTACACCACAATCAGACCATTGATCAGGCCCGCCAGGGCTCCCACCAGGAGCACCAGCACCACCACACCGATGACGCCCGGCACGCTGTCGGGGAACAGGGTTGACGCCAGGGTGTTGGACAGGCTGACGATGGGGCCGACGGAGAGATCAATGCCAGCGGTGAGCACCACGGCTGTTTGGCCCATGCTGGCGAGAACCAGGGCCATCCCCTGGTTGGCCGTTGCCGTGATGACCGGCTTGGTGAACAGCCGTGGCTGCAGCCCAGCGTACACTCCCAACAGCGCCAGAAGGGCAACATAGGCGATACCTACCTTGAAATTGCGCCTGAAGAAACGCCTGAGCCATTGGGCACCGTCTGCTATGGACAGGGTCGTCATGCCATCCTCCGCACCGGGCTCTCTTCTCTCCCGTTCGCCTTCATACCCAAGGCGGTGGCCACCAGATTCTCCTCGCTGAGGGCCTCGCCGGAGAGCTCTGCGCTGATGCGACCTTCGTAAAGCACCAGCACCCGATCGCATAACCCCACCAGCTCGCTGAGGTCCGTGGAGAAGAACAGGATTCCCGCCCCTTCGTCGGCCAACGCCCGCATCAATTGGTAGATCTCGTGTTTTGTGCCTACGTCTATCCCTCGTGTCAGATCGTACAGCAGGTAAATCTGGGCCTGGGTGAGCAGCCATTTGGCGATGACCACCTTCTGCTGGTTGCCGCCGCTGAGGCTACGCACGGTGACGCTTGGTGAGGGCACCTTGATCCGGAGTTGTTCGATAACGCGGTCCACGGCTGCTCGCTCCTGGTGGTGCATCATGAGGCCGAAGCGTGCGTATTGGTGCAGCGTGGCGAGGGTGATGTTGTCCTTCACCGGCATAGGCAGGATCAATCCCTCCGTCTTGCGGTCTTCCGGAATCAGGGCCAATCGAATGCCCGCGCTGGCGGCAGCAGCGGGGCTTGTGATCTGTTTCTCCTCTCCGTTTACGTAGATGCGACCTCGTACATTGCGCAGCACGCCAAAGAGGGCGAGGAGCAACTCTCGTTGACCCTGGCCTTCCAGTCCTCCGAGACCGAGGATCTCTCCCTCTCCCAGCCTGAAGCTGATGTTGCGAAGGGTATCTCCCCAACTCAGGTCTTCGATCACCAGGAGCGGCACCTCGTGAGCGGGAAGGGCGCGTTTGGGGGGAAAGACCTGCTCCAGCTTGCGGCCAATCATCATCTGGACCATCTCTTCCCGGCCAACCGTGCCGGCCGGGAAGGATGCGACGTTGCGACCGTCGCGGAATATGGTGATGGTATCCGCGATCTCCTCGACTTCGTCCATGCGGTGGGAGATGAAGATGACGGAGCGGTTCTGAGCTCGCAACCGTTCCATAATCTCGAAGACTGTGTGGACCTCCTGCATCGTCAGGGCGGAGGTGCCCTCATCCAGGATCAGGACCTGAGGATCCCGCGACAGCGCTTTGGCGATCTCCACCAACTGTCGTTGGGCGAGGGGCAGCTCCCCAATGAGGGCATCGGGGTCCACATCCTGGAACCCCAGTTCCGCCAGGAATTGTTTTGCACGTCTGTACAGGGCCTTTCGGTCAACCAAGCCCAGGTGGGTGCGGGGCGGGTTCGTGATGAAAATGTTCTCTGCCACCGTTAGGTCGGGCATCAGGGAGAGCTCCTGGAACACGGCCCCAATCCCCAGGCGTGTAGCCACGATGGGCGAATCAATGACCACGGGACGTCCCCGCACGTTGATCGTGCCCGCGTCCGGGATCACTACCCCGCTTAAGATCTTGACCAATGTGCTTTTCCCTGCCCCGTTCTCACCGACGAGGGCGTGGATGCTGCCTGGTTGACATCGAAAGGAGGCCTGATCGAGGGCGACCACGCCATCGTAGCGCTTTGTTATATCTCGTGCCTCTACCAGCGGTTGCATGTTGCTCCTGGGACAAGGGAAGTGGATGATGGGATCTGCCACGGGTGGGCAGGGATAAGGGTTCACTCCCTGTCCAACCTAACGCATAGGATTGGGGCTGTAGGGAGTGAACCCTGACTCACCCCTGCCCACGATCAGAGGCTACTTGGCCGATTCTGCCAGAATCTCCTCAGGTGTGAGGTCTACACCGCAGGACGGGAACTTGATCGGTGTGAAGAAGTCATCGGGCAGATCGGGGAAGTAGTTGACGCCGGGTTGCAGGTCTTCTGACCGGGCGACCGGCAGTGGGACGGAGATGATCCGAGGCAGCTCTTTGCCCTGGAGCAACTCCAGAGCCGCCTGGATGGAGACTGCCACGAGGGCGGGGCTCTGTCCTACCGAGATGCCCACCAGGCCCTCATCCTTATATTCGGCCATCAGCTTGCGGAAGCCGTTCTCTGCCTCGCCGGCAATGGGCACGAAGGGCCGGCCTGCATCCATAAAGGCCTTCACTGCGCCCACCGTCCCCGCCTGCACCCATACCCCGTCAATGTCATCGCGGGTGGCGAGGAGATCGGCCATCACCTTCTGGGTGACTCCATCATCCCACATACCGACCACTTCAGCGATGATGTTGATCCCCGGGTATTGGGAGAAGACCTCTTTGGCTCCCTTGTTGCGGTCCCGGTCCACGCTCGTGCCGGGCACGCCGTTCACCATCACGACGTTCCCCTTCTCGTTCAACCGCTCCACCAGATCGCGGGCCATAACACGGCCAAACTCGACCTGATCTTCGTTCACCAGGACGGCGTCGGGTGAGGTGACGATGTTATCGAAGGAGACGACGATGATGCCTGCCTCCTTTGCCCGACGGATGACCGCGTCAAAGCCCGTTGGGGTGGCCGCGTTCAGGATGATAGCGTCCACACCCGCAGCGATCATATTGTCCATCTGGGCGATCTGTGCCGCCACGTCCTGCCCAGAGCTGATCACCGTGAACTCTTCGATCAAGGGAGCCACGTGGGGCTGTTTCACATAGGCCTTGGCGATCTGGATCATCTGGGTGCGCCAGGCATTGCCGATGTAGGAGTTGCTGACCGCGATCTTGTAGGGCGGCGGCTTGGGGGCGAATTTGACCGTTTGATCGTTGTTGACAGCAGGCTGGAAGCAGGCTGCCGGATCGTACTCAGGCGGATATTGGACCGTCGCGGAAGTGGGGGACGGTACCGGCGTTGGGGGCTCTGTGGACTTGGGCATTGGTGTGGGAGTGGGGGCAGCAGGTGAACAGGCTCCTATCACCAATGCCACCACAATGAGGGCTGCCAGGGATGTGCTGATGGATCGCCAGCCCCTTGGAGCGCTTCTGCGGTTCATAGGTCACCTCCTCCTGGTAATGGTGCGCATATTGCAGACTTTACCCTTTGCTTAGGCCCGCGAATGGGCGAGCCTTCTCCTACCGTCCGGACTTGAGCCCCGACGATGGACGCCAGGGGCTCCACCCTCTGCCTGAGGGATTGCACCTCATCCGGTAACAGACCGCTGACTTCTACCGTCCAGCAGCGGGAACCGTGTATGTGTAGCCTCACGGACAGCCATCGTCCCCCATATTGCACCGCTGCCATACCACAACTAGGCCCCGACACCCGTGCCCTTTGGAAGAGGGATTCCCGGCGTACCCCCTGGGTGTGGGCCAGCGTGTTGTGGACGACCCCGTATACTTGGCTCTTGCACAGGTAGATCCCCAGCGCATCCAATACCCGGGCAACAGCACCGTAGCTCAGTCCCAGCAGGTACAACAAGAGGGCCACCTTTTGCACTCGCTGGGAGGTGTGGGCTCGTGACACGCCTGAGGGATAGACTCGGAAGGTGCGTCCACACACCAAGCATTGGTAGCGGTGAGCCCACACCTCTTCGCATACGGCATCCCGCACGAGCTTCTTGACCACTTGCCTCAGTCGGACCTGGGTGCTGTTGCAACCCGGGTAGGGACACCGCGTTGGGTGAGGGATGCCCTTGGGATCATCCCAGTGGAAGGTGAATACCAGGCGCATACATCCTCGCCTTGCATCCTCGAGGGTCTTCCTATGGTCGTGGGGGACTGCACTTCATCGTGGGGCATCAAGAGCCCGATCTATCGAGGAAACTCGGCCACTACCGTGCACGGGCTCCCGTCAGAGCCCTCTATGAATAAGGGCCAGGCATAGATGCGCACAGCCTTGTCCAAGTCAGGGTCAATCCGCAGGTCCTCCAAGATCAACAGGAACCGGCCATCCTCACGCCCCACCCCTGTCAGGACCTGATGGGTTTCGATCGCCTCTTCCTCATACTGGGGAGAACCGATGGAGACCGCGTCAATGGCGATAGCCTTCAAACGGGGGAACTGCTCTATCAGAAAGCGTGCAGCTTCTGGATGCAAGGCGGGTCCTTCCCATACGTAGCGTCGGGGATCTTGAGGTCGCACAGCGCTCCAGCCGGTGTACAACAATGCCAGATCGGCAGCGGCAAGTTGATCGGCGAATGGTTCGAGTTCTGCCCTGTGGATCAATCCCCCTTCGGGTTTGGGCACCTCAATCACCACGGGGGCGAAGAAAACGTAAGCATCTACAGGCAGATCAACCGCTGCAGGACCACGCTCGTTGAAGTGCTTTGGAGCATCCAGGTGTGTCCCAGAGTGAGAGAACAGGTGCAGGATCGTGGTATTGACCACGTCCCCACGGGCGATTGCCTGAAACGGCTCTGAACGGACTGGCGGTGGATTTCCCGGCCAAACAGGGTCGGTTGACCGCAGGGGATACGAGAGCATCCGAAACATGTCTGATCTCTTCCTTGGTGACCAGCTTTGCCCGTGATCAGGCCCGGTTGATGTACCCCAATCGGCGGGACAGTTCTTGGGCTAAGATGCAGACCCGCTGTGCCAGTTCCTTCTCGCGTTCGTCGTCCATACGGGTGATGGGTACCGAGATGCTGACCGCGGCGACGACGGTCCCATGGGCGTCACATACAGGGGCCCCCACGCAGCGGAGGTCCTCAAGGGTTTCCCCGCGATCCACAGCGTATCCCCGGACCCGGACCTCTGCTATCTCCCGTTTCAAGTCGGCCAGGTTGCCGATGGTCTGCGGAGTCCGTTTTTCCAGAGTGACGCCTTCGTAGAGCTCGTCAATGGCCGCGTCAGAGAGTCCCGCCAACAGGGATTTGCCCAACGCCGTGGTATGGGCTGGCAGCTCACTTCCCACCTCGCTGGCGAGCCGGACCGGCTGGGTCCCATCCTGCTTGCCGATGTACAGGACGTTCCGCCCGCGCAGAATGGCCAACTGTACGGTTTCTCCGCACTCCCGTGCCACCTCCGCCGCCAACACCTGGAACTCTTTCAGCAAGTTGATTCGTTGGACGTAAGCCAACCCTAGGACCAGCAACTGGGGGCCTAGGGAGTATCGCTTGGTCACCGGGTCCTTCACGATGAAGTCCCGTTGTTCCATAGTGGTGAGCACCACGTACAGGCTGCTCTTCGCCGCCTTCAGTGTGCGGGCCAGTTCGCTGACTCCCATCCCATCGGGATGGTCGGCGAGCAGGGTGAGTACGCTGAGAGCTCGGTCTACAGAGGGGGAGATGGGCTTGTTCATCGCTCTGTTGTTCATAATACAGAACACCATTCGGTATTTGGAACACTTTTCATTATACCGTCCCTGGGGCCTGTGTCAAGCCTTCTCTCCCAAATTTGTCGTTCGAAATTTGGTACTGTATTCGCGTATTCATGCCCCATTCGTGGACGGCTACTCTCCCTACCCCCCAGATATGGGTCATCCCCAGTGCGTGCGTGATCGCGGTGATTACACACAAGGGAGCGAGAGAGGGGTCCGTAGCAGGCCGTCCACGAATTTCTCACCAATGCACGAATGAGGCGGTCCTTAATTCGTGTATTCGTGCCCCATTCGTGGACGGCTGGTCTCCCTATCTCCAAAGATAGGGGTAATCACCGGTGCGTGATTCCCTTGACTGAGCGATGGAAGGTATGCTATAATGGATGCGAGCCAAAGGACGGAGCCAGCCTGGATGCCGGGCACTCGTGGGGGCCATAGGGGATGACGTGGCAGGCATCCATCCCGAGTGGTGCTCACAGTGTCCGGCCTTGTCTTTGGGCGATTGGGACGATGGACTTTGCTATGTCGCAAGTCGGCGGCCAAACCGAGTTAAAAAACGGTCTTGGAGGGTTAGTCCGGGGGGAGGATTGAGTTTACGGCTGTACTTGTTGGGCACCCTCGATATCCGTGATGGAGACCGGCCATTGCCCAGGCCGCCTACGTTGAAATCCCAGTCCCTGCTGGCTTACCTGGTTCGCCATCGCGACCGGCCACAACCTCGGGACAGGCTGGTGGGCCTCTTCTGGGGCGACAGGCCGGAGCGCAAGGCGCGCCGCTCCCTCGCCACCGCCCTGTGGCACATCCGCCATCGTTGCCTCCCCGACGCCGACCTCATCCTGAGCGATGCCCACACGGTGCAGTTCGATCCCCAGACAGACCTCTGGCTCGACGTGGATGCCTTCGAGGCCCTGGCCTCACGCGATGACCTGACCAGCCTGCAGTCGGCGGTGGCCCTCTACCGGGGCGACTTCCTCGAAGGGTTCTACGACGATTGGGTCATCGGCGAACGCTATCGGCTGGAGGCGCTGCTCTTCGAGGTGCTGGAGCGGCTGATGGCCGGCCAGGAGGCCCAGGGGGAGTACGAAGCGGCC
>WFUY01000582.1 GCA_015484715.1 Thermoflexales bacterium
GCAGCTCCTGAGCGTGGAATGGCGGTTCTGAGGTCAGCCGCGTCAGGTCATCGGTGGTCTGACGTTGCAGGAACTCCGCCCGGGCCGCACCCTGGATGCGCAGGTAGCCAGCGTCAGGGCGGAGTGAGAAGACGGCACGGTCGTAGGCTGCATCATCGTCGGAGAGGGGAGGTGGATTGGCCATAGGCATCCTTGTTAACTGGGAAAAAGCCGGGCACCCTCTCTCTGAAGCTCTGGGGGGTCGGGGCAGCCTCCCAGACCGCCCCTCGCGCCGCAGCCGCTTCCTCTGTGCCCGGCACCTGCTGTGAGCCGACTGCCCTTTGCGAGGAGATTGTACCTCTGTCGGCCCCGCTTGTCAACCGGGGTACAGGTTGCCTTTTTCCGCTTTCGATGTTACCATACGGCGGGTTTCGGAAGAAGCTTTCCGTTCCCGGAGGCCGGAGGAGCCCGATGATCCGTGTTCTCTTCGTCTGTCTTGGCAACATCTGTCGTTCCCCGATGGCAGAGGCCGTCTTCCGCCATCTGGTCGAAGAGGTGGGGCTGGCCCATCGGTTCGAGGTGGATTCCGCCGGCACGTCGGGTTGGCACGTGGGGGAGCCGCCCTGTGGAGGCACCCTGCGGGTTCTGCGCCGGGAGGGCATCGCCTTGGGCCGCAAACTGGCCCGCCAGATCAGCTCCCTGGAGCTGGACCAGTGGGATTACGTCATCGCGATGGACCGGGAGAACCTGGCCGCCCTCCGCCGCCTGGACCGACGGGGAGCCTCGACCACCCGCTATCACCTCCTGATGGAATTCGCCCCCGATCTGGGCTACCGGGACGTGCCCGATCCCTACTACGAGGGCAACTTTGACCTGGTCTACCGGCTCGTAAGGGCCGGCTGCGAAGGGCTGCTGGAGCACATCCGCCGTCAGGAAGGGCTGGCCTGATCTGAGATGTCCTCTCCCGCCTCCAGTCGTACCTACTACAGCCAGGTGGCTGAGCGCTACGATGCTCACCCTTATCGGCGTAAGGACCCTGACCCCTATCTGGCCGACTTCCTGGCGAAGATGCCCGGTGGCTGGGTGCTGGACCTGGCCTGTGGGACCGGCAGCCAGCTTCTGGCCAACGGACAGCGCTGGCCGGGGCTGAAGATGGTGGGCCTCGACCTCTCGGCGGCCATGCTTCGTCAGGCTCGGCACAAGGCCCCATCCCTCTCCCTCGTGCAGGGTGATGCCCTCCGCCTCCCCTTTCCCGATGCCACCTTTGGGTACGTGAGCCTCCAGTTCGCCGATCACCACATCGCCGATCGGGATGGCCTCTTCGGGGAAGTCTGGCGCGTCCTGCGTCCTAGAGGGTGGTTGGTGCTGGTCAACGTGGATCCCTGGGGGATGGCGGACGCCTGGCTCTACCGCTACTTTCCCGAAGCTTGGGAACTGGACCGACGTCGCTTCCTCCCGGCCAAGCGGCTGGTGCGCTGCCTGGAGGCGTTGGGGTTTACGACTCGACTGGAGCGTCAGAAGGGAAGGCCCGTCCTCTCGCTGGCCCAGGTCTACGCTCAGGCGCAGGATCGGGCCACCTGCTCCAACCTGGGGCTCCTGCCGGAGGAGGCCTGGCGGGCCGGCTTGGCCCGCATCGAAGCGGAGATGGCCCGTCGTGGGGCCGAGGTGCCCGTCCCTGCCCCCTTTGCTCTTCTCCACCTGGTTGCCGTGAAGGCTGACCAGGCGGGGGTAAGGCGTTGAGAAGCCCTGCCAGGACTGGACCCCCGGTGATTACCCATATCTTTGGAGACAGGGAGACGAGCCGTCCACGAATGGGGCACGGATACACGAATTAAGGACCGCCTCATTCGTGCATTGGTGAGAAATTCGTGGACGGCCCGCTACGGACCACTCTCTCGCTCACTTGTGGGTAATCACCAGATGGACCCCTCTTGCCCTTTGGGGCGGCTCCGGGTACAATACGGGTGTACAGATTTTCCCAAGCCCATTATCCCAAATAACCCAAATCCAATTTGGGATATTCTGTGCAAGGAGGCCTATGTTCCACCTACAGATGCCCGTCATTGCAGCCCTGGCGACGATGGCCGGCTACGGCGTTCTGTTGATCTTGGCGCTGCGCCGACGCCCTCATCGCTCTCAGACCGAGCGCCTTGTGCTTTTTTATTTGGGGCTCTCGGCCTTCTGGACCCTGGCCCTGGCGATCCAGGTCTGGCAGGGACTACAGCCCTGGTTTGTGGCCCTTTGGGACTGGGTTGCCTGGCTTGGTCCGGTTGCTCTCTCCGTCCTTCTGGCCATTCTTGCCCTGGAAGCGTTCATCTATCCCGGCGGGCGCTGGGTGGGTGCTCTGGGAGCGGGTTGCCTCCTTGTCCTCCTCATCCTAGCTCGACGGCTGGGTGACGTCAACGCCCAGGAGATCATCGTCCTGCGGGTGGGGGCCTGGACCGGTTTCACGGGGGGGGCCCTGGCAGTGGTCCTGCTGAATTACACACGCCTCACCCGCCCGCTCTACCGCAACCGAGCCCTTTACTGGCTCATCGCCCTCTCGCTGGTGGCCATCGGGGAGGCCCTTATCCCCGCCGCCGGGTTGGTCCTGCCCGTTCGCCAGTTGGGGTTGCCGGCCCGCCTGATTGGGGTGGGGCTTCTCACCTATGCCGTCTTCCGCTACAGCCTGCCCGACGTGAAGCGGCTGGTCCGCCAGGCGGTAGCGACCAGCGTGGTGGGGGTGATCGCTTTCGCCCTCTACCTGGTGGCGATGCAGATCAGCCTGACCATCTACCAGATGCTGGCCTGGACGCCGCTCCCCTTCGCCCAGCGCCAGTTCTTGGGCGCGTTGGCCGCCATCTTCGTCGCCTTCCTCCTGATGGTCGTCCACGCGCCCCTCAACCGGGCCGTCCGGGCCGGCCTGGGGCGGCTCTTGATCGGGGAAGGGTACAATCCTGCCCAGGCCGTGCGCACTTACAGCCAGCGGGTCAGCAACATCGTCCACCTGGAGCGGCTGGCCGAAACGGCCGTCAAGACCATTAGCGAGGTGCTGGGGGTCCGGCGGGGAGCGCTCCTGCTGGTCAACGAACGGGAGAGCGGGGGCGCCGAGGTCCGGGTGGTGCCTGGAATGGGGGAGGTGGAGGTGAGGGAAGCCCATTTCAGCCCCCGCAGCCCGGTCCTGGAGAGCCTGAAAGCAGGGCAGCCGGTCACCCAGTACGACATTGACATGCACCCGCGCTTTCGGGGGGTGAAGCCGTCGGAGCGGAAGTGGCAGTGGGACCTGGATATGGAGGTCTGGGTGCCCATCCACGCCCGACGCACGCTCATCGGCATCCTGGCCCTGGGGGCCAAGGGGTCCGGGGAGCCGTACACCGGTCAGGACCTGGAACTGCTGGTGGCGATGGCGGGCCAGACGGCGGTGGCCTTGGAGAACGCCCGCCTCTTCGAAGACCTGCAGCAGAAGCACCAAGAGATCAGTCAGCTCAACGAGAACCTACGCCAGGCTTACCAGCAGCTTCAGAAGTTGGACAAGGCGAAGAGCGATTTCATCAACATCGCCTCTCACGAATTGCGCACCCCGCTGACCCAGGTGCGGGGCTACGCCGACATCTTGGCCGATATGGTCCAGGCCGGCGACGTCAACCAGACCTACCTGCTGAAGACCACCGGGGGCATCCGCAAAGCCACCGACCGGCTGGAACGGATCATCTCGGCGATGCTGGACGTTTCGGAGATTGGTGCCGATGCTCTGCGGCTGGTGCGCACGGAGGTCCGCCTCGCGACAGTGGTGAAGATGGCTGCCGACATCTGGAAGGAGGCCCTGAAGCAGCGTCAACAGCACCTAGCCATCGTCGGATTGGACGAACTGCCGCCCATCCAGGCCGACCAGCAGCGGCTGGTCCAGGCCTTCAGCCACCTGATCAACAACGCCATCAAGTACACGCCTGACGGAGGGCGGATTGAGATTCGGGGACGGCTGGTGGATGAAGATGAAGGGATTGTGCACGTCGTCGTAGCCGATACGGGCATCGGCATTGACCCAGAGGATCAGGAGTTGATCTTCGAGCAGTTCTATCGGGTGGGGAGCGCGGACCTTCACTCCACAGGGACGGTCAAGTTCAAGGGGGCCGGTCCAGGCTTTGCTGGGAGATGGGCTCTCCGTGCAAGGGCAACAGGATGTGAAAACTGCTACCCAGGCAGCGCACCTCGTCGTACCCCTCGCTCTCCACCCAGATGGTTCCCCCGTGGGCTTCGATGACGCCCTTGGCGATAGGCAAGCCCAGCCCTGGGCCGGCTCCCTTGAACTTGACCGTCCCCGTGGAGTGAAGGTCCGCGCTTCCCACCCGATAGAAGGGCTCGAAGATCAACTCCTGCTCTTCGGGGGCAATGCCGATGCCCGTATCGGCCACGACGA
>WFUY01000583.1 GCA_015484715.1 Thermoflexales bacterium
CCCCGGCTGGGTGGGATCGCCCTCTTCGGAGCTTTCTTCGCCGTCGCCCTGACGGTCTACCTCCTCGCCTACGTCGCAGAGCCCCCGGCCTCGCCCCAGATCGCCGACGACGCCCGCCGCCTGCGGGGTGTCCTGCTGGGCATCCTCTTCGCCTTCGCCCTGGGGCTGCTGGACGATCGCCTCGACCTCCCCCCCGGCCTCCAGTTCCTCGGTCAGGCGGCGGCGGCCCTCATCGCCATCGCCCACATCGTCTTCATCGAGCGCATCACCAACCCGCTCACCGGTCGGGAGGTCGTCTTCCCCCTTCCTGTGACCATCGCCTTCACCCTCTTCTGGGTGATGGGGATGGTGAACACGGTGAACTGGCTGGACGGGCTGGATGGACTGGCCGCCGGCGTCGGGGCCATCGCTGCCCTCCTCTTCGCCGCCCACGCCTACCAACTGGCCGTCCAGACGGGCAACGTCGGCCAGGCAATCGTGGCCCTCTTCCCCCTCGCCTTGGCCGGGGCCTGTCTGGGCTTCCTCCCCTTCAACTTCCACCCAGCCCGCATCTTTATGGGCTCCGGCGGTGCGATGACGCTGGGCTACGGCCTGGCCACCCTCTCCATCCTGGCCCCGGCCAAGATCGCCACCGCCCTGCTGGTGATGGGAGTCCCCATCCTGGACGTGGCCTGGCTCATCGTGGACCGCTGGCGGCGGGGCCGCTCCCCGGCCCGCGCCGGTCGGGACCACCTGCACTACCGGCTGCTGGACCTGGGGCTCTCCCAGCGGGCCATCGTGCTCGGGTACTACGCCTTCAGCGCCGGCTTCGGCCTCCTGGCCCTGCTCCTGCCCCGAGGATTGTATAAGCTTATCGCCCTCTCCCTCCTCTGGGGGGTGATGGCCGTCGTCCTGCTCCTGCTCTCTAATACTCCACCCGCCGTCCCCGGAGCCCGCCGATGAGCTGCTCCAGCAGGCCGATGATGAAGGCGAAGAGGAGGTCCACGGCCAGCGTCGTCCCGAAGGCCATGGTCAGAAGTGCCAGGCCCGCCTCCAGGGAGGGTATCCACCCCTGGAGCAGCCGATAGAGCCCCCCTCGCTCACCGTCCTGGAACAAGAAGAAGAGCGCACCACCGGACAGGAGGAGCAAGGCCAGCGCCCCCCAGTCGGAACGGTCGGAGGCGCTGGGAAGCATAGCGTTGCTGACGGCGAAGACGAGGTAGAGCCAGAGCCAGGCGTCAGGGACCTGGAAGGCGGCGACAGCCCCCTCCATCGCCCGGCCCAGGTCGCCGGCGACCAGGGCCCCGGCGATCCGCTCAACGGCGAAGACCTGCTGCCCGATGAGCAGGACCACCCCGATGCCCGACAGGAGGGGGGCCAGGCCGATGAGGCTGGAGCGGACGACATCGGTGCGCTGGATGACGACGAAGCCCAACTGGACCGCCCCCTGGGATGTGGCCGCAGGGCGCAGGGAGAATCCCCGCGTGCGCACGCCCAACGCCCGAGCCATCAGCCAGTGGCTCAGCTCGTGGAGGAGAACGCCGGGGAAGAGCAAGAGGGCGTAGAGGTAGAGAGCGATGTCGGGATCGCCGGTCAACAGCAGGGCCACGCCCTGCAAGTGGCGGTGGATCCAGCGCACGACGAACCAGAGGGCTGAGAAGGTGAGCACAACCCCCAAGAGGAGTAGTTCCAGGCGACCGTTGGAGGCAAGGAGGAGGCTGTCCACCGTTGCTGATAAGTAGCCTACCCTCCCGCAGGTCACCGGTCGAGGGCGCCTTCAGCCCCGATGGGCTATTGGAAGCACGGTTTCGCGTCGGAAATGCGCCTAACCTGCGGGAGGGTGAACAGTTACGCTGATAAAACCTGCTGCGCCGTGAGAACCGGCCCAAAGGAGGAGCGCACGGCTGAGCGCCTACCGCGTATCGGCGTGCAGCGGGGACACCGAACCCGATTCCGCCCCCCACAACGTTACAGGGCGGCCAGACCGTTGCGGATGATGCCGGCGAAGCTCTCTGCCTTGAGGGATGCTCCGCCCACCAGGGCCCCGTCAATCTCCGGCTGGGCCATGAATTCGGCGATGTTGTTGGGCTTCACGCTCCCCCCATACTGGACCCGGATCGCCTGGGCCACCGCCTCCCCATAGAGGTCGGCCAGCGTGCCTCGGATCGCTTGGGCAATGATGGCGTTGGCTCCCGGTCCCGTGGCCGGCTTTCCCGTGCCGATGGCCCAGATGGGCTCGTAGGCCAAGATCACCTGCTGAGCCTGCTCGGCCGTCAGGCCGGCGAAGGCGGCCCGCACCTGTCCGCCCACAACCGCCTCTGTCCGCCCGGCCTCGTTCTGCTCCAGGTTCTCCCCCACGCAGACGATGGGCGTCAAGCCGTGGGCCAATGCCGCCTTGAGCTTCCGATTGACCCCTTCATCCGTCTCACCGAAGTACTGCCGCCGCTCCGAATGGCCGATGATCACGTACTGGCAGAGCTCCTTGAGCATCCGGGGGGAGATCTCGCCGGTGAAAGCGCCTTGGGGCTCCCAGTGCATGTTCTGCGCCCCCAGGCCGATGGGGGCCGAGCCAATCGCCTCGCGCACCGCCTGGAGCGCGGTGAAGGGCGGGCAGACGACCACATCTACCGCCTCCGGGTCCACCGACGCCAGCGCCGGGATCAACTCCCGGATCATCTGGACCGCTTCGGCGACCGTCTTGTGCATCTTCCAGTTTCCGGCGATGATGGGTTTGCGCATCGTCTCACTCCTCGCTTTGGTCGGATGGTCGCTTGGTCAGGTAGTCCTCGGTCCTCAGTCCCCGGTCCTCAGTTCGCCGCCGAGTCGCTAGGTCGCTTGGCCGCTTGGCCGCTTGGCCGCTTGGTCGGCGGTCTGCGGCTGGCGGTCGGTAGAAGCACCGTGAAAGTCGTCCCCTGATCCGGGTCACTGTCCACAAGGATCTGGCCCTGGTGCTGCTGGATGATCTGATAAGAGGTGGAGAGGCCCAGACCGGTCCCTTTGCCGGGGGCCTTGGTGGTGAAAAAGGGCTCGAAGATGCGGCTCAGGTGAGCCTCCGAGATGCCCACGCCGTTGTCCATCACCTGGACCTGCAACCAGTCGGCTTCGACGGAAGTGGTGATCCGCACCCAGCGCTGAGGCTTCTCAGCGGCCTCCAGGAGGGCATCCCGGGCGTTCAGGAGAAGGTTCAGCCAGACGCTCTGCAGGTGATCACGGCTAGCGTAGGCGGGGGGCAGGCCCGGAGCCAGGTCGCAGATGACCTCGATGCCGGCTAGGTCGAACTGATGGCGCACCAGGTCCAGGGCGTTGCGGATCGTCTGATTCAGGTCTACCGGCTCGAAATCGTAAGCCTCTTGCCGGGCAAAGTCCAATAGGTTGCGCACCACCCGGATGGCCCGTTCACTGGCCCGCAGGATCAGGTCCAAGGACTCGTAGGCGGGGTCTTCGGGAGGTGTATCCAGCAGGAGGAGCTGGGTGTTGGCCAGGATGGCGGTGAGGGGATTATTGATCTCGTGGGCCAGGCCGGCAGCCAGTTGGCCCAGCGCGGCCAGCTTCTCCGACTGGTGCAACGAGGCCTCCAGCATTCGCTGTTTGGTCACATCGCGGACGAAGAGGATCGCCTGCTCCACCTCCCCGCCCCGATTGAGGACCGGGTAAGCGTTGATCTCCCACTCCTCCCGGCGTCCATCGGGCCGACGGCGGCGCTCCGACCAGCTCTGGACTGTGCGGTGGGTGAAGGCCGCCATCACTTGACACTCCTCACAAGGGATCTTGCGTCCGTAGAGGATAGCGTAGCAAAGGCCCTCCAGTGGTGAGTCGTGCTTCTTGCCCAACCATCGGGCCTGAGCAGCGTTGACCGCTTGCAGGCGATAGTTGACATCTATCACGTAGATACGGTCAGAGATGCCGTCGAAGAGAGCTTGGAGCCGGTTGCGGTGCTCGATAATCGCTTGTCGGCTGCTCTCCAGACCGGCGTAGGCCGAGGCCAACTCGTAGAAGAGGCGGGCGTTCTCCGTGGCCGTCGCCACCGAAGCCGCCATCAACTCCAGGATCCCCTGATCCTCCGGGGTGAAGGGACCATCCCACTTGTTGACCACCCCAATGGCCCCGATGACCTGCTCCCGGACTTGCAGGGGAACGCAGAGGAGGTTCCGGGCGGTGAGCCCCAGAATCCGGTCGAAACAGTCCTCCCACTGAGGGTCCTGTTGAAGATCGTTGAGCAAGATGGACCGCCCCTCCCGGACCACCTGGCCGACGAGGCCCTCGCCGATGGCGATGGTGTGGTTAAGCACCGAGACACGATCCCGGCTCAAGGCGCGGACGAAGGTCAGTGTCTGCCGCTTGTCGTCGGCGAGGAGCAGAGACCCCCCTTCGACGTGGAGGAGCTCCTGAATCCCCTCCATCGCGATGGTCAGCACATCGTCCAGTTCCAGGCTGGAGTTGACCGCCTGGGTGATCCGGTGGAGGACTGCCAGTTGTCGGTTGCGCTGGTAGAGGGCCTGTTCCGCCTGGCGAACCCGCAGCCCTGCCCGCACCCGAGCCAGGAGCTCCTGGTGGTTAAAGGGCTTGGTCAGGTAGTCATCGGCTCCCAGGTCCAGCCCCTTCACCTTGTCCCGGATCGAGGTGAGCGCGGTGAGCATCAGCACCGGCACGTAGCCGGGCAGATCCGTTTGGCGGATCCGCTCGCAGACCTGGAAGCCGTCCACGCCGGGCATCATCACATCCAGGATCGCCATATCAATGGGGGGCTCCTGACCGGCCGCCACGGCCTGGACGAAGTCCAGGGCCTCCTCACCGCTGTGGAACTCCAGAGCGGTATACCCCGCCCTCTCCAGCAGACGGCTGATCAGCTTGGCCGTTCCCACGTGATCCTCGACGACCAGGATGCGGGCGTCTGGGATGGGCTGGGCCAGGCTCCTCTCCTCCACCGCTTCTCCAACCTCACTCCGTCGCAATGGTGTAGCCATGACCCGGCACCGTGCGCAGATAGGTCGGGTTGCGAGGGTCCGGCTCAATCCGCTCCCGGATGTTGCGCACGTGAACCCGGACCAGTTCAGGACTACCCGCGTCGTAGGGGTAATCCCACACTTCCCGCAAGAGCCGCTCCGGTGAGAAGATCTCTCCCGGATGACTCATCAGGTGGTAGAGCAGATCGAATTGGATGGGCGTCAGGAGTACCCGCTTCTCCGGCGTCGTCAACTCGTAGGTCCGACAATCGAGGGTGAGTTGACCGACCTGGAGTTGACGGGGGCGTGGACGGGCGCTGGCAGAGGGCTGGGTCCGGCGCAGGATCGCCTTCACCCGCAGGATCATCTCCTCCAGGTTGAAAGGCTTACTCAGGTAGTCATCGGCCCCCACCCGGAAGCCGGCGATCTTGTCCTCCGTCTTCCCCCGGGCTGTGAGGAAGAGGACAGGGATGTCGCTCAGCAAGGGGTCCTCCCGCAGCTGGCGACAGACCTCGAACCCGTCCATACCGGGCATAATGACATCCAGGATGATCAGGTCAGGCGGAGCACGCCGGGCCGTCTTAAGCCCTTCCACACCTGTGTGAGCGATGAGGACGTTGAACCCCTGCCGCCGCAGGCTCAACTCGATGCTCTTGGCCACGATGTCGTCATCATCTACCACAAGGATAGTGGTCATCCCCCTTCTCCCGACTACTGACCCTCCCGCAGCGCCTCCAATGACCTGCGGGAGGGTGACACTACCGATCGTCCAAGGCGGCCACGCCGGGGAGGGTCTTCCCCTCCAGGAACTCCAGGCTGGCCCCTCCTCCCGTGGAGATGTGGGTGAACCGGTCCGCCAGGCCCGATTGGTTGACGGCTGCCGCCGAATCGCCTCCCCCGACGATGGTCACCGCATCGCCCTCGGCCAGGAGACGGGCCAAGGCGAAGGTCCCCTGGGCGAAATTGGGGAATTCGAAGACCCCCATCGGCCCATTCCAGACCACCAGCCGGGCCCCCTCCAGGGCGTCTCGGAACCGTTCCAGGGTTTGCGGACCGATGTCCAAGACCCGCCAGCCGTCGGGCACATCGCCGACGGGGATGGTCTTCCGCCGGGCATCGTTGGCGAAGGCGTCGGCGATCACCAGGTCCACCGGCAGGACCAGCTTTTCCGCCGCCTCCTCCAAGAGTGCCCTGGCATCTTCGACCGCTTCCTCCTCGACCAAGGAATCGGCCATCGCGTAGCCCTGAGCTTTGAAGAAGGTGTTGGCCATGCCTCCCCCGATGAGGAGCCGATCGCAGTGGGTCAACAGGTTGCGGATGACGCCGATCTTGTCGGAGACCTTGGCCCCGCCCAGGATGACGACGTAGGGATGATCGGGGGCCTCGGTAGCTCGGCTCAGGTAGGTTAACTCTTTTTCCATCAGGAAACCGGCGACCGCCGGTTTCCCCTGGGCCCGCATCGCACGGGCCACCCCCTCCGTTGTGGCATGGGCTCGGTGGGCCGAGCCGAAAGCGTCGTTGACGTAGAGATCGGCCAGAGCCGCCAACCGACGGGCGAAAGCCTCGTCGTTCGCCCGCTCCTCCGGGTGGAAGCGGCTGTTCTCCAGCAGGATGACGTCGCCCGGCTGCATGGCCGCCACGGCTTCCTCGACCTGAGGGCCGACGCAGTCATCCAGCTTGCGGACGGGCCGGCCCAGCAGTTCGGAAAGCCGGGCCGCCACCGGGTCCATCCGCAGGGATTCCACGACCTTCCCCTTCGGTCGTCCCAGGTGAGAGACCAGGATGACGGCCGCGCCGTGGTCCAGCAGGTACTGGAGGGTAGGCAGGGCAGCCCGCAGGCGGGTATCATCGGTCACCCGTCCCTCTTGAATGGGGACGTTGAAGTCCACGCGGACCAGGACGCGCCGGTCCCGCACTTCCACGTCCCGCAGGGTCTTCTTGTTCATCGTCTGCTCTCCTGATGGTTCTCCCCGTGCTCATTCGGGTCCCATTTCATCGCTCGTGTTCAATCCAGGAAGGAAGCCGGGAAGGGGCTGGAGCAAGGGCGCACGATTGTGCGCCCCTGCCCGCCGATGGATTATCAAACGAAGGTGACCCAAACGGGGTGCGCTCAGGCCAGCCGATCCGCGATCAGCTTGGCCAGATCGGCCACCCGCACCGAGTAGCCCCACTCGTTGTCGTACCAGGACACCACCTTGACCAGGTTCCCATCCATCACGGCGGTGGAGAGCCCGTCAATGATGGAAGAGCGGGGGTCGCCCTTGAAGTCGGTGCTGACCAGGGGCTCCTCCTCGTAGCCCAGGATCCCTTTCATCGGCCCTTCGGCAGCAGCCTTGAAGGCGGCATTGACCTCTTCCACCGTCGTCTCCTTTTCCACCAAGCAGACGAAGTCCACGATGGATACGGTGGAGACGGGGACGCGGAGGGCCATGCCGTCGAACTTCCCCTTGAG
This sequence comes from Thermoflexales bacterium, assembly GCA_015484715.1. Taxonomy (GTDB): domain Bacteria; phylum Chloroflexota; class Anaerolineae; order S140-20; family S140-20; genus S140-20. Next base: position 7,375 of record WFUY01000583.1, read on the forward strand.
TTCTGGGATGACGAGGGCCAGCGCCTTGGCCGCTCCGGTGGTCGTGGGGATGATGTTGATGGCCGCCGCCCGGGCCCGGCGCATATCCCTGTGGGCCAGGTCAAGGATGCGCTGGTCGTTGGTGTAGCTGTGGACCGTCGTCATCAGCCCCTTCAGGATGCCGAAGCTGTCAAAGATCACCTTAGCAGCGGGGGCCAGGCAGTTGGTCGTGCAGGAGGCGTTGGAGACGATGTGATGGTTGGCAGGATCGTACTGATCGTCGTTCACGCCCAATACGATGGTTAGGTCCACGCTGTCCGCCGGCTTGGCCGGCGCCGTGATGATCACCTTCTTGGCCCCCGCTTCGATGTGGGCGGCCGCCTTGCGTCCGTCCCGGAAGACACCGGTCGCCTCCACGACGATCTCCACCCCCAGGTCGGCCCAAGGGAGCTTGCCCGGGTCCCGCTCGGCGAAGACCTTGATGCGGCGGCCATCCACCACCAGGTCACCATCGGCGACCTCCACCGTGCCGGGATAGCGTCCGTAGTTGGAGTCGTACTTGAAAAGATGGGCGTTGATCTCCGGGCTGAAGAGGTCGTTCACGGCGACCACTTCCAAGTCATCGGCGTAGTAATCGAGCATCGCCTTGAGGACCTGCCGGCCGATGCGGCCAAACCCGTTGATGCCAACTTTTGTTGCCATACCATTCACTCCTTTCAGGTGCTTTGGTGATCTCTCCAAGCATCCCTCGGCTTCTAGGTGTCCGGCATCGGTGCTGGAGATCTCCAGAGGGCTGGCACCCATCTCGCGCTTCGTGCCAGCCGGATGGGCGCGATGGATGTGCCGGGCACCTGGATGGATGCCCGATGAGCACTGTCGGTCAGTATAACATCAGAGCTCAGGACTGTCAACGGAGTCCTATCCGGTGATTACCCATATCTTTGGAGATAGGGAGACTAACCGTCCACGAACGGGGCACGAATACACGAATTAAGGACCGCCTCATTCGGGCATTTGTGAGAAATTCGTGACGGCCTGCTACGGACCACTCTCTCGCTCACTTGTGGATAATCACCGCAGTCCTATCATTGGCATTCGTCCTGATTGGGATAGGGGATGAACCCTTTCCAACGCTTCTCCTGACCCGCTGACTGGACGATGATGGTCAGAATCGCCGGCTTGCAGCGAGCCCAGACGAACTCCAGCCGGGCATCGAAGAACTCGGTCTCAGGGCTGACCACGTCCCGGTAGTAACGGTAGGTGCCATCGCCGCCGCTGGGTGTGAAAGCCAGCACGCCTCGCCATTCCCCCTTCTCCGGGTCCACCGACCATTCGACCAGTTC
>WFUY01000584.1 GCA_015484715.1 Thermoflexales bacterium
CCCCTTGCCTCCCAGGCCCACCGGCCATTCCACCGACTTCCCGGCCCCGACCTCCTGCTCCCACGTCGGGCTGACCAGGCTCAGGTAGTGGGTGAACAGGAAGGTGGTCCCGGAGCCGTCGGAGCGGTGGGCCACGACGATCTCCTGGTCGGGCAGGGCCAGGTCCGGGTTCAGCGCCGTCAGCCGGGGGTCGTTCCAGCGGGTGACCCGACCCAGGAAGATGTCGGCCAAGAGGTCGGGCGAGAGCTTCAGCCCCTTGGGAATGGGGTTGCCCTGGGCATCCTGGAGGTTGTAAGCGACGACCACGCCGCCGGCCACCGTGGGGAAGAGCCGCAGGTCTGGGGCCGCTGCCTTCTCCTCCTCGGTCAGAATCGCGTCCGACGCTCCAAAGTCCACCGTCCTGGCCATGATCTGGCGGATGCCGCCGCCGGAGCCGATGGACTGGTAGTTGAAGCGGACGGTGGGGTCTACCGAGGTGTACTCGTAGAACCAGCGGGAGTAGAGGGGGAAGGGGAAAGTCGCTCCGGCGCCGGTGATCTGGACGGTGTCTGTTGGAGTGGAGGAACCGCCGCCACAAGCGGTCAGGATCAGCGTGAGGATGAGGATCAGGCCCAGCAGGGGTAGGTTGCGCATACTTTCCTCCTTTTCAGGTTTGTGCGGTGACCTGCTCTCACCATGCTCTCACTATATCACGTCCCCTATCCGGTGTCAACCCTCAGGCCGCGGTGATTACCCACAAGTGAGCGAGAGAGTGGTCCGTAGCAGGCCATCCACGAACTTCTCACAAATGCACGAATGAGGCGGTCCTTTATTCGTGCCCCATTCGTGGACGGCCAGTCTCCCTATCTCCAAAGATATGGGGAATCACCGCTCAGGCCCTGGTGATTACCCATATCTTGGCGGTCTGCGGTCGTCCAGAGTGGGACCAGAAACCTATTGCTATTCCTGACGTTTGTGGTATAATTCCGCGCGGGTTTTGCGCTACGGACGGATCAGGATGCTCCCTGGAACCGAGATGGGGTGGCGAGGGAGCGGCTGACAATAGGAGTGACGGGCAATGTTGGAGAAAGAGGATCCCCTATCTAGGGTTGGGCCGGCCCAACTGGCGGGCCGGTGGATGTCGGGACCACCGCCGAGATCGAGCCGCCTTCGGACTCGCCCCACGATCTTCTCCCCGCTGATCTTGCCACTGTCTGTCCCCACGGTTCTGCCCACCGCTCCCCGGTGGGATGTGAAGAGGGCCACTTTTCTCTCCCCTAAGCTTACCCAACGGATTGAGCCCAACCGCCGAGTGCCTCGTGCGCCGAGGGCTCCCTTTGCTCAGGCTCTGACGGCCAACGCGCAGGGCGAATGAGGCTCTGACGCAGGGTCTGGCCTGCGTCGGGTCCTTTTCCCTTTCCAGGCCGACCTGTGAACCGTTGCGCGTTGCCGATGAGGGCGTTGTGGTCATGTTTCATCGAGGAGGTGAGGACGATGCGAGGATCAAGGGAAACCGAGACGCCATATCGTGAGGCCGTGCCCCAGACCTGGTCCACCGGTCCTGGGGACGAGGACCTGCAGGTCACCATCTGCGGGGGGGGCAATGCCGCCCATCTGCTGGCCGGCTTGCTCTCCACCCGTCCGGGACTGCGGGTCAACGTTTACGCCCCCTACGGCGATGAGGCCCAGCGGATGCGCCAGGGCATCGCCCGTCGTGGGGGGATCGTCGTGGTTGCCGCCGAGGAGCGGTGGGTGGGACGTCCCCACCGGGTCAGTGCCGATCCGTCTCAGGTGGTGCCCGGTTCGGGGTTGGTGATGCTGGCGCTGCCTGCCTTCGCCCACGAGATCGTCCTGCGCGACATCGCACCCTACCTGGACGAGGGGGCCTGGGTGGGCGCCCTTCCCGCTCGGGGCGGCTTCGATTGGTGCGCCTTTGACGTCCTGGGGGAGAAAGGGAGTGCGCTGATCCTCTTTGGCTTGCAGACACTGCCCTGGGCTTGCCGCCTCCGCACCTACGGCGAGGAGGTGGCGCTCCTGGGGACGAAGAAGCGGGTGGACCTGGCCACTTGGCCGCCCCACTATGCCGGCAAGGTGGCCCGTCGGCTGAGCGACCTCCTGGGGGTGCGCCTGCAGCCCATCCCCAACTTCCTGAGCATCACGCTGGCCAACACCGGGCAACTGATCCACCCCGGTGTGATGTACGGGATGTTCCGGAATTGGGATGGTCACCCCTACGCCAAGGCCCCCCTCTTCTACCAGGCCGTGGACGGCCCCACTGCCCAGATCCTGCAGCGGTTGAGCGACGAGGTCCAGACCCTGCGGGAGGTGCTGGAGCACCGCTTCCCCCATCTGGACCTCTCGGCGGTGCGCCCCTTGGACGAGTGGCTGCGGGAGTCGTACCGGGACACCATCACCGATCCCTCGACGCTCCAGAGCTGCCTGGTCACCAACCGCAGCTACGCCGGCCTCAACGTCCCGATGCGCCGCGCCGATGACGGGCTGGTGCCGGACTTCCGGGCCCGCTACCTCTCGGAGGACGTGCCCTACGGCCTGGTCGTCACCCGGGGCATCGCCGAACTGGCCGGCGTCGCCACGCCCACGATGGACCAGGTGATCGGCTGGGCCCAAGCCCGTCTTGCCCGGGAGTACCTGGTCAACGGCCACCTGCAGGGGCGGGACCTGGGGGCTTCCCGTGCGCCCCAGCGCTACCATCTGGAGACGCTGGAGGCGGTGGTCAAGGGTCAGGAAGAGGTGCCCTCTTACGTCCTCCCGGCGGCCCGGGTGCCGGTTCAAGCCTGACGGGCGCCAAGGGGAGACGGGCCAGCGCTGGAGGCCCGGGGAGGGGCGCCGACCGTGCCCCTCCCCGATAACTTTTGTTAGGCGAAGTAACGGTTCACCCTCCCGCAGGTTAGGCGTGTTTCCGACGCGAAACCGTAGGTCAAATAGCCCATCGGGGCTGAGAGCGCCCTCGACCGGTGACCTGCGGGAGGGTAGGCTGAATAGATACGGCGCGAATTGGCTTCTTGTGCCTTGCAACTTGCAACCAAAACGAGGTAGGACGATGACGAAGGACAACGGACGACCCAAGGAAGCAGCAGCAGCCGAGGATAAGCCTCCAGAACCCGGACGGAAGCGGCGGGTGATGGTAGGGGCCATCGGCAAGTGCGTGCACAACCTGGGCGTGGAAACCTTTGCCGACTGGATGGAGGACCAGGGGCTGGACTACGTCTCCGTCAAGCTGGGGCCGGCCGTTCCCATCCGGGAGGTGATCAACAAGATTCGGGAGGCCCGGCCCGAGGTGGTGGGCGTCTCGATGCGCCTGGGCGACCTGCACGTGGACCGACTGATCGGAGAGTTCATCGAGCTGGCGACCCGGTACGGTCTGCACCCCCGCGATAGCGGCATCCGCTACGCCTTCGGCGGGCTGCGGCCGGCGGCCAACGTGGTGCGGGCGATGACGGGGTTGCCTCTGGAGCCGGATCGCTTCACCCGCGAGGAGGAGCAGCATTACGACCTGGAGGCGCTGGCCGAGGCCTACCGGGACCGGACCTCCTTCCAAGGCTTCTTCGAACTGGTGGCCGATGATTTCATCACGATGGAAGAGCTGGAGCGCTTCGCCCACGGGCTGCCGCCGGCCCACCAGGAGGGGCCGATGGCCTGGTCCGACAGCCTGGTCGAGCGCATCCGGCAGGTGCAGGAGCGGGAGAGCCGACCCGCCATCCGAGCCCACATCGGCATCGCCGCCGAGACGATCGAGCCCACCGTCGAGGCTGTCCAGAAGCTGGCCGACGCCGGCGTGCTGGAGATCGTCTCCCTGGCTCCCGACCAGACCTCCCAGGAGCTCCTGGCCAAGTTCATCCGGGGCGAGGAGGACCCAGACCGCTACCTGGCCGGCCAGGGTGGGGCCCCCATCCGCAGTGTCGAGGACCTGAAGCGGCTGAAGGCGGCCACCCGGCGGGGCAATCACCCCCTCACCCGCATCTACACGGGCACCGACGAACTGCTGGAGCTGGCCAAGCTGTGGGAAGAGCACCTCAACATCGCTTTCCCGGCGGTGCCCATCTTCTTCTACAACGAACTGGACGGGCGGGGACCGCTCAGCATCCGGGACGCCTTCGACGAGCACTTCCGCGTCATCGAGTGGTGGGCTCAGCAGGGCAAACCCCTGGAGATCAACGATCCCCACCAGTGGGGGCTCCGCTACGCCAGCGACGACATGCAGGTCGCCGACCACGTCCTCTGCGCCGTGATCGCCCTGAAGAAAGGGATCCGCCACTACGTGATGCAGATGATGTTCGAACTGCCCCCGACCATCTCCGCCTTGGACGATCTGGCGAAGATGAAGGCAGCCTACGAGTTGATCGAGCCCCTGACCCGCCACTTCGACTTCCACATCATCCGGCAGACCCGCTCCGGCCTGCCCAGCTTTCCCCCCAACCTGAACCAGGCCAAAGGCCACCTCGCCTTCGGCGTCTACACCCAGCTCTACATGGAGCCCGACATCCTCCACGTCGTCACCTACTCGGAGGCCCACCATGAGGCGACGGCCGAGGACATCATCGAGGCCTGCGAGATCGTCCACCAGGTCTGCTGGGACTTCGCCAAAGGGGCCGTGCCCGACATCTGGGCCGATCCGGTCCTGAAAGCTCGCAAGCGGGAACTAAAGGAAGGGGCGATGTACAATCTGCTCCACGGAGCCATCCTGGGCGGTTACGTCGGCCCCATCACGCCGGAGACCTTTTGGGCCTGGGCCCGGGAGCCGGAGGAGGACCCGGAGCGGAACTTCGGGACGATGCTTCTCAGCTTCATAGACGAGGCCAACTACCTGACGGGCACCTGCGGCCTCATCGCCGCCGATACGCTGGACCTGGGGCTCCAGATCGGCCTCTACCAGGGGCCGCACATCACCGTGGTGGACCGACGCTACGAGCTGGCGGGGGCCTGCCGCACCAAGGTGGTGGATGGGATGTGTCGCATCGAGGCTTGGAACGGCATCCCGGTGGGCAGCGAGTTCGAGCGGGTGGACCTGGTGCGCCAGCACTTCCCCTGGTACTTCGACCGGGAGATCAGCCACGCCGAACACGTCAGTTTCATCGCCGACGACGCCGAGGTGGAGCGGCTGGACGAGGAGACGGTGGCCCAGTTCCGTAGAGGGATCGGCGTCACCGGGCTGGCCGACGAGCGGGTCCTGGTGGTGGATTTTGGAAGCACCTTCACCAAGATCGGCCTCTTTGACACCCGGCAGGAGACCTTCGAGTTGCGCTACGTGCCCACCACCGTGGAGGACATCCGCATCGGGCTGGCCCACGGGCTGGGGGTGCTGGAGGCATGTCGGGAGCGGGGCGACTGGAAGCCGCTGGCCCAGAAGATGGACGAGTTCGCGGTGCGGCTCCCCTGCTCCAGCGCCAAGGGAGGGCTCAAGGTCGCCACCGTGGCCTTGGTCAAAGAGGAGTCCGGCTTCGCCGCCGAGCTGGCAGCCCTGACGGCGGGGGCCAAGCTGGTGGGCAGCTACGAGGGGCCGTTGACGCCGGAGCAGGCCCGGGCCATCTACGAGGTGGACCAGCCGGAGATCATCCTGCTGGCCGGCGGCACCGACCAGGGGGGCGACGCCGAGACCCAACTCCACAACGCCCGGATGCTGGCGGAGGCGGCCCGCTACGCCACCTACACCGACTACGGCGTGCCGGTGGTCTACGCCGGCAACCAGGACGTGCGCGGACAGGTGGAGCGCATCTTCCGCGCCCACGGTGTGGACGTCCGCGTGACGCCCAACGTGATGCCGGAGATCAACGAGTTCCACATTGAGGCGGTCAACGAGGCCCTGCGGGAGCTCTTCCAGACGGTGATCATCCGGGCCAAGGGGTTCGATGTCGTCGAGGCCTATATGGATGCTCCCTTCATCCCCACCCCTCGGGCGGCCTTCCTGGGGATCAACCTGCTGGCCCAAGGGTATGGCAGCGAGGAAGGGTTGGGCAACATCCTGGCCCTGGACATCGGCGGCGCGACGACGGACTTCTACTCCCACGTTGCCGACAACCCCCTCTACCTCTTCCCCGGCGACGATCCCCGACGCCGGGTGAAGCGGACGATCCTGAAGACGCCCAACACGCCTCTGGTCTACCGGCGGGTGGAGGGGAAGTACGGCCTGAGCTACAACGCCGAGAACGTGAAGGAGTTGAGCCGCTTCCAGGACGGGTCGCTGGCCCGGGACCTGAGCCGCTACTTGGTGCGCCGGTTCCCTCTGGAGTTCGGGCCGGGTCACGACCAGTTCCGCCGCTTTGTGCGCAGCGACAACGGCTCGTACCGGGTGGACCTGGACCGTTACCTGACCTGGCTCAGCGAGAACCCCCACACGGTGCCCCGGACGGCGTTGGAGAACGCCGCCCGTTCCTTCCTGGCCCGGGAGATCATGGCGGTGACGACGCGCAAGCACGCCGGACGGGTGGAGGAGACGGAGGCCTACTTCTTCCAGTACGGCGTCAACTTCTTCAACCAGCCGGTGACGGTCCTGCTCATCGGCGGGACCATCTACCACAAGTACCGCGATCGGGAGCCGGGCTATGAGGAGGACCTGGCTCTCATCGCCGGCGGCGTGCTCTACAATCCCGAGGAACCGGAGGTGCTGCGCCCCACGGGGCCGGTGCTGATGGATGCCCGCTACCTGGTCAGCATCCTGGGCGGGCTCTACGGACGGGTGAACCCGGAGCAGGCGCTGCGGGTGATGAAGCGGGAGCTGGTGCCGCTGGAGGTGGGAGTGCCGGTGCAGGAGCGGGTTCCTGTAGCGGCGTAGAGGTCGAGAGGGGGCCATCACGGAACAGGCCGGGCGTGAGCGCCCGGCCTGTTCTCTTAAGGCGGTCATCGGCCTGCAGGCTGCCACTGGGGATGGATGTCATCGGCGGGGTGGTTGGTGAGGCGGATTGGGTTGGAACCGTCAGCATTCATCACGTAGATCTCGGGGTTGCCATCCCGGTCGGAGACGAAGACGATCTTCGAGCCATCGGGGGACCAGGCGGGATCGCCATCGTTGGCCGGATTGCGGGTGATGTTGGTCAGCGTCCCATCGGCCAGATCGAGCAGGTAGATCTCCATATTGCCCTCCCGGTCGCTCATGAAGGCGATCTTTGAGCCGTCAGGCGACCAGGCCGGGTTCATATCCTGAGCCGGGTTGTTCGTCAGGTTGACTTCGGTGTGGTCAGGCCCCAGGACGTAGATCTCGGGATTCCCATCGCGAACGCTCATGAAGACGATGGATTGCCCATCGGGAGACCAGGACCCGTACATATCGAGCCCCAGTTGGCTGGTGCGGCGGGTGAGGTCACGGCCATCAGCCCCCACCGTCCACAGCTTCGTGTTGGCCGTCACCTCGATGCTCCCCCCTTCGATGGGCTCGTAGTAGGTGCGGTTGGAGGAGAAGAGGATCTGGGAGCCGTCGGGCGACCAGGCCGGCACCACGTTGAACCCGATCCCATCGGTTAGGCGGGTGGTCTCCGTCCCATCGGCCTTCATCACGTAGATGTCCGGGGAGCCCTCCCGTTCCGAGGTGAAGGCGATCCGCTGACCATCGGGTGCCCAGCTCGGTGTCCCGTCATAGGCTGGGTTGTTGGTCAGGTTCACCAGGTTGGAACCGTCGGCGTCCATGATGTAGACCTCGGCGTTGCCATCGCGGTAGGACTCGAAGGCGATCTTGCCGAGGGGGACCGTTGAGGAGCGGCATCCCACCGCCGTGGAGAGCAGGGCCGCGGTCAGCAGGAGGGTGCAGATTTGGAGGCATCGTCGAATGTCCATAGGGCTCCCTAAAACGGTTCGGCCCGGTGGCCTGCCGGGCGCCCGGGCCGGAGGGTGGCTCGACGGGGAGAGGGAGTTATAGCCTACCCTCCCGCAGGTCACCGGTTGAGGGCGCTTTCAGTCCCGATGGGCTGTTTGAAGCACGGTTTCGCATCGGAAACGCGCCTAACCTGCGGGAGGGTGAACGATTACGAAGGTCGTGGGGCTACTCCCCCCGTAGTCGGGGGTCGAAGGCGTCGCGGAGGCCATCGCCCAGGAAGTTGAAGGCCAAGGTGGTGAGCGTCAGCGCCAGGGCCGGCACGAAGACTTCGTGGGGGTAAGTCCGCAACGCCTGATAGGTCTCCGAGATCATCAGCCCCCAACTGGGGGTGGGCGGGTTGACGCCCAGGCCGATGAAGCTGAGGAAGGCCTCCAGGAAGATGTAGCCGGGGATGGCCAGGGTCTCCGCCACGATGCAGGGGCCCAGGATGTTGGGCAGCAGATGGCGGAAGATGATGCGCCGGTTGGTGGCTCCGACGGCCCGGGCTGCCTCGACGAATTCCTTCTCCTTGTAGGAGAGGGTCTGGCCGCGGGCGATGCGGGCCATGCCCAGCCAGTTGACCAGGCCCAGGGCGATAAAGAGGAAGAACATCCCGCCCATCGCCTTGTCAATGTTGATGAAGAGATTGGCGATCCCCCCACCGCCACCTCGCCGGGAGAGGGCCTTGAAGTAGACCTGCATCAGGATGATGAAGATGATGAGAGGGAAGCCGTAGAGGAAGTCCACGAAGCGCATCATCAGGTTGTCCACGCGGGTGCTGGAATAACCTGAGATGAGGCCGTAGGTGATGCCCACGACGAGGCTCACGAAGGCCGCCACGAAGGCCACGGAGAGCGACACCCGGGTGCCATACAGCGTTCGGCTCAGGATGTCACGGCCCAGGTAATCCACGCCCAGGAGGTAGAACTTGCCATCCACGGTCCGGGTGAAGAGACCGGTATCGTGGTAGCGGAAGTTGACCTCGGCGAAGTGATAGGGAGCCAGGAGGGGACGGACCTCTCCACCGGTGAAGAAGGCGATGACGGTGGTGTCGGTGAAGATGGCGACCAGGATGAGCAGGATGAGGAAGATGCCGCTGATGACGGCGACGCGGTTCTTCAAAAGCTGCCGGAAGGCATCGGCCAGGGGACTGCGCCCACGCCGGACGGCCTCCTCCAATCGCAATTGAGCCACCTCTTGCGGTGTCGCTTCAGCAGCCATAGCGCCTCCTGCCTTGGGGGAGAATGGCTTCTCTCACGAGCCTACTCGTAGCGGATGCGGGGATCCAGCCAGGCGTAGGTGATGTCCACCGCCAGGTTAGCGACAACCAGCAGCACGGAGTAGAGCAGGGTCGTCCCCATCACGATGGGGTAGTCCCGGTTGTTGACGCTGTCCACGAAGTGCTGCCCCATACCGCTGATGCCGAAGATCTGCTCAACCACGAAGGTCCCTGTGACGATGGCGGCGAAGAGGGGGCCAAGCACGGTGACGACAGGGATGAGGGCGTTCTTCATCGCGTGGACGATGATGATGGTGCGCTCTCGCAGCCCCTTGGCCCGGGCTGTGCGGATGTAGTCCTCCCGGATAACCTGCAGCAGGCTGGCTCGCGTCAGCCGGGCGATGCTGGCCGAGAGCCCGGTCCCCAGAGCCACGGTGGGAAGCACCGCGTGTTTCCAGAAGTTCGAGGTCATCGGAGGGATGAACCCCAGGTAGAACTGGGTGTAGTCGGCTCCCCACCGGGCGACCGGGAACCAGCCCAGCTTGAGGCCGAAGGCCCAGATGAGGAAGGGGGCGAGGACGATGTTAGGGATGGAAACGCCTAGGATGGCGATGAAGGAGCTAAAGTAGTCCACCCAGGTGTTGTGCTTGAGGGCTGCCAGGGTACCTGCTGGTATCCCGATGATCAGGGCCAAGGCTAGGGAGAGAATGCCCAACTGGAAGGAGACCGGGAAGGTCTGCTTGATGATGTCGTTGACGGTCAGGGAGCGGTAGCGGAAGGAGGGACCCAGGTCTCCGTGCAGGAGGTCCCACAGCCAGGCAGCGAACTGCTTCCAGAGGGGCCAGTCCAGGTGGTACTTGCGTTCCAGATTCGCCACCACGCTGGGGGGCAAGCTACGGTCTCCGGCGAAGTCGAAAGGGCCTCCCGGCATCGCTCGGGCCAGCACAAAGGTGACCAGCGCGATAGCGAACAGCACAGGGATGAACCACAAGATGCGTCGGACGATATATCGGGTCATTCGGTCCTCGCCTCGTCACGGGGGGGCAGGCAGGTGAGCGGTGGCTGTGGGTCTTGATGGACCCACAGCCACCGATAGGGTGCGGTTGCTACTTGCCCATAGCCGCCTTCTTGGCCTCCCAGTCAATCTTCCACTTCCAGATGTGGAGCCGACCGGGGTCACCCCAGACCCGATCCAGCCACGGCTTGCCGACGGCGACACGGGTGTAGTAGTAGATGGGGGCGATGCCTACGATCTCGTCCACGAAGAGCCGCTCGGCCTCCTTGTAGAGCTCCTTCTGCTTCTCCGGATCGGGCTCGACCTGGGCCTGCTTGGTCAGCTGGGCGAACTTCGCCACCGCCTCGCCAACCTGGGGGTCATCCTCGCTGATGAGAGGCTCGTTGGCCCCCTCGGTGGGATGGAAGACCTCGTGGATCCAGTTGTTGGCGTGCGGGTAGTCGGCGCACCAGCCCAGCCGATAGACGTTGGGCTTGTCCTCCAGCGGGCTTTCCCGATCAATGGTCTTCAGGTAGACCCGCCACTCCTGGGTCTCGATGGTGACGTTGATCTTCGGGTAGGCGCTCTTCCACATTGCCTGGATGGCCTGGGCGATCCGGGCGTGCCCCTCGCTGACGTTGTGCATCAGCAGGATGTCCAGCCCCTCGCCGTCGGGGTAGCCGGCCTCCTCCAGGAGCTTCTTGCCCTCGGCAACGGCCTTCTCGTAGCCCCAACCGCCCATATCCTCCGGCAGTGCCCACGGAGCAATGTCGGGATCGAGGGCCGGGGAGCCGAAGTTCAGGGGGTTGGTGAAGGCGTTGGCCGGGATCTGCCCACCCTTGGTCACCGTCTCGACCAGCGTCTTGCGGTCAATGCCCATCGAGAGCGCCTTGCGCACCCGGACATCATCCGTGGGTGGCTTCTTGGTGATGAAGCCGTAGTAGTAGGTGCAGTTGATGGGCGTGTTGACGAATTCCTTGCTGAGCTGCGGGTCCGCCTTCACCCGCTCGATCTGGTCCAGCGGCACACCCGCCGTGTCCAGCTCGTTGTCCTCGTAGAGGGCGAAGGCCGTCGAGGCTTCTTCGATCATCACACCGTAGACCTTCTCGATGTTCCCGGCCTCGTCGGCAAGCTCCTCCCAGCCGTACCACAGCGGGTTCTTCTCCAAGGTCAGGTGATCGCCGTGGACCCACTCGGTCATCACGTATGGACCGTTGGTCTGGATGAAGCCCGGCTCGATCCAGCGCTCACCCTTCTCCTCGATGATCCACTGGGGCATCGGGCGGGCGATCCACATGCTGGCGATCTGCGGGAAGAAGCCGGCTCCGTACTCCAGGGTGAACTCCACGGTGAAATCATCCACGGCGCGGACCCCCACAGCATCGTAGAGCTCCTGGAAGTTCTCCGCCTCCGGATCGGCCATGTTCAGGTCCGCGCAGCCCTTGACAATGTAAAGCACATAGGCGTAGTCGGAGCCGGTGCGCGGGTCGCAGGTGCGCTTCACGCCGTAGACCACGTCGTGGGCGTTCACAATGCGGACGTTGCCTTCATCGTCGGTGACTTCCTCGACCTGACCGGTGGTGGGGTCGTAGCGCACCCACGGAACGTCGTTGCGCATCTTGAAGGTCCAGACTGTCCGGTCCTCGTTGGAAGACCACTCGGTGGCCAATTCGGGGATGGCCTCCATCGTCTCGTCATCGAGGTCCGTCAAGCCCAGGAAGAGCTCCTCGATGACGCCCACCGAGGTGGTGTCCGTCGCCAGAGAGGGGTCCGCCGTCGGGGGCTCGGTGCCCCAGTTGATGTTCAGGGTCACCTTCTCCTCGCCGGGGACCGGGGTCGGGGTGACCTCGACGATCTTCTCGACCTCTTTCTCCACGATCTTGGTGACGACCACTGTGGCACCTTCCTTCTCTACCACCTCGGTGACCACAACGGTCTCCTTGACGACCTGGGGCGTAGGCTGAGCGCAGGCGGAGAGGACCACGCTGGCGATGACCACGAAAGCCCAGAGGGTCAACCACCTTCTTCGAGCAAGCATTTCCTCCTCCTCCTTTGGGTTACAGGGTAGGCG
>WFUY01000585.1 GCA_015484715.1 Thermoflexales bacterium
GTGGGTGTTGCAGGACCTCTCCCTGACCTTGGAAGAGGGCAAGCGCATCGCTGTGGTGGGTCCCAGCGGGGCGGGCAAGTCCACCCTCATCGCGCTGCTGCTGCGCTTTTGGGATTACCAGCGTGGCCGGGTCTGGCTCAACGGGCACGACCTGCGGGAGTACGCCGTCGAGGACCTCCGTCGCCTCTTCGCCGTGGTGGCCCAGCGCCCCTTCCTGTTCAGCGGCACCATCCGCGAGAACCTGCTCCTGGCCCGGCCCGATGCCACGCCGGCTATGTTGGACGAGGTGACCCGACAGGCGCAGCTCTACGAGTTCATCCACAGCCTGCCCCAGGGCTACGACACCGACGTCGGTGCTCAGGGGGTGCAGTTGAGCGGCGGCCAGCGCCAGCGTCTGGCCTTGGCTCAAGCCCTGCTGCGCGAGGCACCTTTCTTCTTGCTGGACGAACCGACGGCCAACCTGGATGCCCTCACCGAGCAGGCCCTGGTGGACGTGCTGTTGCAGGCCACTCAGGGGCGTGGTGTGTTGTGGGTGACGCACCGCCTGGTGGGGCTGGAAGCGATGGACGAGATCGTGGTGCTCCACCAGGGGTGCGTCGCGCAACGGGGTTCACACACCGCCCTGCTGGCCGAGGAGGATGGCCTGTACGCCCGTATGGCACGTCTGCAACAGCAGCGTTTGCACGAGCACATCCACCTCCACGGCTCTGATCGCCTTACCGGCGGACCCCGGGCAAGTAGAAGCGCCATCCACCGACGAGCAGGTTCAGCGTCGTCGTGTGGGTGAAGGCTTGGTTGGTGGCCGTGATGGTCACCGTGCGCCATTCACCGGGCTGCTGGGGTTCCTCCTTGCGGCTGGTCATCGTCAGCCTCGTCTCCCCGTTCGGTGGGATCTCGGCAGACTCCAGTTCGACCACCACGTCCGGGGGCAGGTCCTCCGTGCTGAGCGTGATGGTCGCGCCGGCATCGGGCGGCAACGTGCGCAGCGTGTAGACCGCCCGTCCCGGCTGGACGGCTCCGGTAGCGGGGACCGCCTGCACGGCGTAGCCGGTTTCGTAAGGCCCGATGTCGTACCGATCGGCCAGCCGCTCGTCCTGGACGCCGAAGCGGACCAACAACGCCACCAGCGAGGCCGGCAGCTCCACCGTGCCCTGGTCTATAGCGTTGACGCTGGCGCCCGTAAGGCGGAAGTCAGGCTGCTCCTCCCCTGCTTCACTCGAACGCTGCGCCGAGTAGTTGGCGAAGACCGGATCTCCCTCTTTTCCATGGTACTCCCAACCCGTCCCGTTCCGAATGGCCTCGATCGTTGGGTAGTGTCGGTTGGGAGCATTGGCCAGGTAGATAGCCATATTGCCCGGCTTCCACAAGCCGGTCCCCCAGCCGTTCTTCCAGTACAGGTTGTAGTCAACCAGCAAGTTGCCGAATTCGCCATCTTTGTCAGTGATAAGCAACCCGTATCCCTCATTGTTCACCAGCGCATTGTTGACCAGCAGGGTTTGCCAGCTTCCTCGGGTATCGTAGCTTTGCCCGGAGAGATTGAATCCGTATAACGAGTCGGCCGCCAGGTTGTTGTAGAAGATCATCGTGCCGTCGCGCCAGGCACCGGCCAGCATAAAGCCGGCATGGGCATTGCGGTACGCGACGTTTCGGTAAATGTGGAGACCACTGGCGTTGTCCACGTAGAGGCCGAAGCCCCCCATGCCCTGTACGGGACTTCCCTCGCCGCCCGACCAACGGCCCCGTTGCTCCGAGACCCAAGTCCATCCTCGGATCTCTCGGAAGACGTTGCCGACGATGAGCACATCGCGGAAGACATGACCGCTGGGGGGCTTGCCCCAGAACTTCAGCCCTCCGCAGTCGGTCGTCAACTGGCACGTCTTCTCAAAGAGATTGCCCCGGACCAGGATGTCTCCCGTCTTGATCTCCTCGTCCGCGAAGCCGTAGGTCTTAGAAGACTGGATCACAGAGCGGGAGAACTGGACACCGTTATGAGCGATGTGATGGACGTAGTTGTTCTCGAAGCGGATTCGATGGGGGAACTGGAAGAGCAGTCCTATCGCGTTGTCCCAGTCAGAGCGGAACCCCAAGTGGTGGAACTCGTTGTTGCGGATCACGGTGTTGAGGATGGGAGGGCGGGAGAAAGCATCTGAGGCAGCTCCCTGCTCCCACCAGCCGGTCATGTAGAGCCCGTGGGTGTCCATATAGGCGATCTCGGACTGCTCCAAGGTGAAGCCATCGGTCACCCAATCCGGAGAGCCGTCAGCCCGCACCGCCTGGGTGATGTAGAGGCCTCGGTTGGCGTAGCGCAAGGTGGCGTTGCGGACTACGTTGCCGTGGGACCCTTCTGTGGGGCTGTTGCGTTCTTCGATGGCTGCTCCGTTGAAGAACTCCAGGGTCAGGCCATCCAAGACGATATAAGAACGGTTCTTGAGGTTGATCCCTATATCCCGAATGGAGACCTCCAGGTTGAGGTCGGCGGGGGACTGGTCCTCCAGAGGCCACAGGTAGAGGCGTCGAGTAGCGGGGTCATACCACCACTCGCCGGGTTGATCGAGCAAGATGGGCTTCCCTTCCACATAGTACTTCGTTCCCCAGCCCAGACCGGGGTTGCCGGAACCGTAGTCGTGCTCGGCGATCCGGTCCACGGTGACCCGTCCGGCAGCCACATCGTGGGCCACGATGGTGCGCCGATAGACGTAGTGACCCTGCTTGGTATCCATCGCCACCAGGGTGGCCCCCGTCAGGTCGCCCAGCGTCGTCAGGTTGCCCGGCTCGATGCCGGGAGGGTCCGTGTCATCGGTGCGATCGGTGAGCTGGGTGGTGGAGCGCCAGGGGCGGTCGCAGTTCTTCGGGTCCGGGTCGGTGGGCGGATCGCAGCCGGCCACATCGGACCCGCCGTCGGCTGCCCACCAGAACTCGTGGACCTTCCACTCGGTGACCACCTGCCAGTCGGGTTCTCGGGCCAGCGGCAGGCGGGCCACCACGTTGCCCGCTTCGTCCAGTTGGACGACGAAACGGGGCGGGGAGTCCAGGTTCCAGGCCGAGAGATCGGCGTAGTAGATCCGGGAGGGATCCACATCCTCGGGCAGGCCGATGGTGTTCTCCGTCAGTCGCGTCCACGAGAGCGATGAAGAGGGCTCGGAACCCCGCAGGATGACGGTGCCGGGTCCTTTCTCGGCGACGTAGCGGATGGGGGCGGTGATGGTGCCGCTGCGGGCTGGTCGAACACTCTCCCGGTAGATGCCGGGCAGGATGTGCACCGTAGTGCCCGGCTGAGCCAGATCGGCCGCTTTCTGAAGGGTGCGCAGGGCCGTGGCGGGGGTGCGGCCATCGTTGTCATCATCCCCGTGCACGGCGTCCACCCAAAGCGCCTCCGCGCTGGCGCTGGTGGCAACCCCAGGACTGCTTAACTCCCCAGACCCGGCGGGACTCGCCATCGCCTGAGGTTGGAAGGACAACGAGACCAGCAGCAGACTCACTCCCAACAAGATGCTCATCCAGGGACCGGACTTCCAACCACTGCTCAACCCACACATTGTCTCTCCCTCCCATCATTCTTGCCACAACAACTCTCCCTCTGCTCATCGTAGGCGGCTATGACGATACGACACGCTCTCTCCAAGATGTGCCCTTGGCGTTGCCTAAAGGCACGCGCTTCTACAAAAAAGCACCGCTCAGGCAGGTCTGGGCGGTGCGGGGATCGTGGGGGCCTGTGGACCGTTTTCCAGGCTATCCGCCTGTCGGGCAAAATGAAAGCGCCGGGTTCTTCCCGCGAAGTTCCTGGGGCGTGCGTGCTCTCTTGGGTCTCTTCTCCGCGCCTCGTCTGCTTCGCAGCACCCGGCCCTGGAAGCCAAGCTTATGATACCAACAGAAGGCCCTCACGCCAATAGGACGATTGTCATAGGAAGGAGGTCCTATTGGGAGGCCAGGGCCCACCCATCCTGCGCCCGTCTTGGGGGCGTGCCGGCCGGTGGCACAGGCACGCTTCTGTGGTATACTTTGGAAATATCCACAGGAGAGATGCAAGCCCAAGGTGGACAAAGCGGGTGTGGCCGAAGCCGATTTGCAGAAGGCGACCTCGCCGAGCCTGCAGATGTCTGGAAGGGAAGGGCTATGCGTAATCCGTCCATTCGTGTCACAACGGGGTTCATCTTTGTCACGCTGTTGCTGCTTGGAGGGCTCTCGGTAGGGACCAACCTGTGGGCCATCCGGGCCCATCAGAGCGATGCCCTGATCGTGAACCTGGCTGGGCGGCAGAGGATGCTCAGCCAGAGGGTCAGCACGAAAACTTGGTTGAGCCTGCTCAAGGGCCAGGACTCTGGCCGGCGGGCCGACATAGAGGAAGCGGCGCGTCAGTTCGAGGAAGGTCTGCGTGCTTTGATGGAGGGAGGGGAGATCGTCTACGGCGATGCCACCGTCGTCGTGCCCCCGGCTACCGATCCGACCTTCTACTCAGCCCTGGAGACGGTGCAAACTGCTTGGAGACCGTTGCGCCAAGCTGCCCGGACCGTGTTGGAGAGCGAACCGGGCAGCCCTGCTTTTATCCGGGGGATGGCCGATCTGGAGCACTTCTCCGAGGCGGTCCTAGAGGAGATGGACCGGGCTGTGCGCCTCTACCAAGTGGCGGCTGAGGCCCGGGTGGCTCGCATAGCACGGCTGGAGGTGGCTTACTTTCTCGTTGGAGTCCTGGCGCTGGCGGTGGGCTATGGGCTGTTCACGCTCCAGGTGCTTCACCCCATCAGCACCTTGAAAAGGGTGGTTCAACGGATGGAGGAAGGGGACCTAGAGCACCCCATCGGTGTGCGGGTGCGCAACGAACTGGGACGGTTGGCCTACTCCTTCGAAGCGATGCGCGCGCGCATCCGAGCACGCATCCAGGAGCAGACCACTCTGTTGGACTTCTCTCAGGAGCTGATTGGGCTGACCGATCCTCACGCGGTGATCGAGACCACCGTTCGGGTGGTACAAAAGGCCCTGCGGGTGGATTACGTCTCCCTGATGACTCCAGACCCCACAGGGCACTGGTTGGTGCTGGTCAGAGGCGCTGGCTGGGACCCGGACCTCTACGGTCGCTATCGGGTGCCCATCGAGGCGTCACAAGAGGGGTATGTCTTCCGCCATGGAGAACCCCTTCGCCAGGTCGGCTCGCAGGGGCACACCCCCTCTTCCCCTCTGGCCGGGCTACAGGAGCGCGGTGTGGTCAGCAGCATCATCGTGCCCCTTCGGGGAAAGGCGGGGATTCTGGGCGTTCTCCGCGTTCACAACGCTCAGCCTCGTCCCTTCACTTCCGATGAAGTGCGCTTGCTCACCCTCCTTGCCAACCAGGGGACCATCGCTCTGGAGCGAGCCCAGGAATATCAGGCTACTCAGGAGGCTGAGATGCAGTACCGCGCTCTCTTCAACGGTGCCCCCGTGGGGCTTTACCGCTCGACGTCCGATGGGCGGATCCTGGACGCCAACCCTGCGTTGGTGTCCATCCTGGGGTTTCCAGACCGTGCCTCCCTGCTCGCGGTCAACGTCACCGACCTGTACGTGGACCCCCAGGTGCGCATTCGGTGGCAGCAGTTGATCGAGCAGGAAGGGACGGTGCAGGGCTTCGAGATCCAGTTGCGTCGGTATGATGGAACGGTCATCTGGGTACGCGATAGTGCTCGGGCCGTCCGCGATGCCGAGGGTAACCTGCTCTACTACGAGGGAAGCCTGGAAGAGATCACTCAGGAGAAGCAGGCGGAGGAGGAGTTGCGCCGCCAGCGAGATGAGCTGGCCGTCCGCGCCCGGATCCTCGGAGCCACCCTGATCACCGTGGATCTGGACGAGCGCCTGCACCGCATCTTAGACGAGGTGCTGGCCTTCCTGAACGTGGAGTTCGGCGGTATCCACTTGGTGCAGAATAACGAGGTGGTGCTGCGGGCCTGGCGAGACCTCCCCGATGACCTCCGCGCCCAGGTGCTCTCCTTTCCGATAGATGATCTGCCAGACTGGATGCGCGAGCCGCGCATCGTCCACGAACGGCTGAGCGATCCCGGCCTCATCCCTGAGTTTGCCAAGCAGGAGGGCATCCAGGCTTGGGCCATCATTCCCCTATGGCTGCCTCCTCAAGATGGCGGGGAGGGGGAGTGGCTGGGCGCGCTGATGGTGGCCAGCCGGCGCTACGAAGCTCTGGACAAGCAGGACGTGCGCGCGTTGCAGGCCATCGGTGACCAACTGGCGTTGGCCATTGACCACGCCCGGACCTATCGCCAGGCCCGAGAGCGGCTGGCCCGCCTGCAAACGTTGCGGGCCATTGACCGGGCCATCATCCAGAGCCTCGACCTGGAGGAGATCCTGCACATCGTCTTGGAGCGGGTGCCCAGGGAGCTGGGGGCGGACGCGGTGGCCATCAGCCTCCTGGACGAGGCCCAGCGCTGGGCCGGCGTCTTCGTCATGCGCCTACCCAACGGCACGGTCGTCGAAGAGCGGGCATTCGACCTGGCGGAGAATCTGCTCCACTGGTTCGTGGAACGGCGGGAGCCTGTCATCATCTACGACCTGGCCCAGGACCCCCGGGTTCAGATGCACTGGAGGAGCATCCGCAATGGACGGCTGGTCTCCTACCTGGGCGTGCCCTTGGTGGTACGCGACCGGACCATCGGCATCCTCCACATCCTGACCACAGGGCCCAAGGTCTTCGCCGACGAGGACATCGCTTTCTTCCGCACCATGGCCGGTCAGGCCGCCATCGCCATCGAGAACGCCCGGGCCTTCTCCGAAGCGACAGCGCGGGCCGATGCTGTAGAGCAGATGTTGGCCGCCCAGTCGGAGATGACCACTGCCACGCCAACTCACATCGTCTCGGTGATCCTGGAGACGCTGCAGCGCTCGGTGAACGCCGAGCGGGTGCACTTCTTCCGCTACGACAGCCAGACACGGGTGCTGATGTTGGAGGAGACTTGGGGTACTCCTCTGGACGATGCCCGGGAGAGGTTCCTCCAGCCGGTCTTTCCGCTGGGCGAGGAGCGGGGGTTGGTGGGGCTGGTGGCCTCCACCCGGCAGCCCCTCTACCTACCCGACTGCCACGCCGACTCCCGCTGGATTCGCCTAGATCCTACCATCCATTCAGCCTACCTCCTCCCGTT
Organism: Thermoflexales bacterium; assembly: GCA_015484715.1. Classification (GTDB taxonomy): domain Bacteria; phylum Chloroflexota; class Anaerolineae; order S140-20; family S140-20; genus S140-20. Next base: position 7,116 of record WFUY01000585.1, read on the forward strand.
GGCCTCCGGCGAGCGGTTGTTCGGCGTGGTGACCCTCTTGGCTTCCGAACCCCACGCCTTCCCGGCCCCCCGACGGGCGCTGGCGGACC
>WFUY01000586.1 GCA_015484715.1 Thermoflexales bacterium
GGGGAGGGCCGGGTCCAGGCGCACCTCGGTGCCGGCGATGCGGTGGTCCTCCGACAGCCCGTGGGTCCAGAGGGCGTGGAGGGCCGCCCCGGTCCGGGTCGTGTCCGGCCCCCAGAGGACCAGGTAGCGCAGGGAGGGCAGCCGCCAGAGGGTGCGCAGCAGGAGGCTGATGCCCCGGGCGGTGTAGAGGTTGCCGACGAGGGCGATCTGCTGCAGCCCCGACCCGAAGGTCACCCGGCTCAAATCCTTCCAGAGGGCGCAGAGCCCCACGTTGGCCTCCAGATTGCCCACGATGAGGCGGTGACGGGCCAGGTAGAGGTCCAGCGGCTCGGGGTCCGAAGGAGCTGGCTCAGCCATGCTCGATCCTCACCAGATCAGCGGCCAGGCGGGTGGATCGCTCTTCGGGGTCGCGGTAGGGCTGCTCCCGCAGCCGGGTGAGGAAGTCCAGGGTGCAGCGCTCCGGCGGGGAGAGGGGAGCCCGGCTGTTCCCGACCAGGTAGAGGCGGGGGGCTTGGAAGGCCGGGTGGATCTCGGCCAGGGCGGGAAGTTCCCGCCCATCCCAGCGAATCCGGCTGGCGTAGATGCCCGGAGCGGGCAGGAGGCGCTCCGGCCAGACCTGAAGCTCCCAGACCAAGAGGGAAGAGGGGGCATCGTCGGCGCCGGCCAGAACCTTCGCCCCCACGGCGGGGGATGGGTTCAGCGGCGTGCCGGTGATCTGAAAGGGATGGCCCAGGCAGCGGGCCACGTCGTCCAGGTCCCCCTCTCTCAGGGCCTGCCGGATGCGGTTGCTGCTGATCACCCGCCCTGCTGATCTCAAGGGGGGGACGGCGTGCACGGAGAAGCGGTGGCGCTCACCGGCCCGGCGCAGGTAGGCCAGGTCGCCCTCCCGGCGGTACCCCAACGCGAAGTCTTGTCCTACCCACAGGGACGCCATGTGCAGGTGACGCACCAGGGCGGCCACAAAGTCGGCCGCGCGGGTGCGAGCCGTCTCCAGCGTGAAGGTCACCAGCACCGTCAGGTCCACACCCAGCGCCTCCAGATGGGCCAGGCGCTCTTCGGGGGTGAGAAGGTAGAAGGGCGGCGTGGCTTTTCCCAGGACGATGGCCGGGTGGGGAAAGAAGGTGACGACGATCGCTACGCGGTTGGCCTGCCGGGCATCCTGGACCATCTGCCCGATCAGGTAGCGATGGCCCCGATGAAGGCCGTCGAAGACCCCAATGGTGACGCTGGACGCCCGGTCCAGCCCGACCTGGTGGAAGTCGCGAACGACGCGCATCATCTTCAGCCCAGAGGGAGAAAGACCTTGTGGGGTCGCCAACGGTCGGTGACCGGATCGTAACGGAGAAGGGCCAGCAACCGTCCTGCGGGATCGTAGGCCCGGCAGAGCCCTTCAGGACTGGGTGGCGCGACATCCCTCCTCACCGAGCGACCGGAGCGAACCCGCTGGCTGTCCTGCTCGCTCAGGGCGACGGCCGGGAAGGTCTCCAAGGCGGCGTCCAGGGGATAAAGCAGGGTCTCCAGGCGGCCCTCCCGCGCCGCCTGAGCCACTTCTTCCAAGCTGACCGCTTCATCCAGGGTGAAGCGTCCGCTGGCCAGGCGGGTCAGGGCGATCAGGTGACCACCACACCCCAGCCGCTCTCCCAGGTCGTGGGCCAGGGAGCGGATGTAGGTTCCGGGCGAACAGGTGACCGTCAGCGTCAGATCGGGGGGAGACCAGTCCTCCAGGGTGAGGTCGAAGATCTCGACGGTGCGGGCCGGGCGCTCCACCGTGATGCCGCGTCGGGCCAGCTTGTAGAGGGGCTGGCCGTCCCGCTTGAGGGCCGAGTACATCGGCGGCACCTGCTGGACGCGCCCTCGAAACCGGGCCAAGGTTGCCCGGATCTGCTCCAGGTCCACCTCCACAGGGCGGGTCTCCAGGACTTCGCCCTCGGCGTCGTAGGTGTCTGTGGTGACCCCCAGACGGATGACGGCCCGGTAGACCTTGTGGCCGGCCATCAGGTACTCGGTTACCCGGGTCGCCTTGCCCAGGCAGACCAGGAGGACGCCGGTGGCCATCGGGTCCAGAGTTCCGGCATGCCCCACCCGGCGTACCTGGCTCCACCGCCTGACCCGGTCCACGACATCGTGGGAAGTCAACCCCTTGGGTTTATCAATGTTCAGAATGCCGTCCATCTTCCTGCTCGGCCAGGGCAGCCCGTAACAAGGGCAGGACTCGCGCCTTGGCGGCCTCCAGAGAACCGTTCAGGGTGCATCCGGCGGCCGCCGGATGCCCTCCCCCGCCCAGGCGGAGGGCAACGCCGGAGACATCGTAGCCGGGCGCGGCCCGCATGCTGATCTCCACCCGTCCATCCTTGACCTCTTTGAAGACCGCTGCGATGCGGATCTCCTCCGCGCTGATGAGGCGGCCAACGAGGCCGGCATCGCTGTCCCCCTGGTACCCCGTAGCCTCCCGGTCGGCCAGGCGCACCTCGCTCCATGCCAGGTGCCCTTCCACCTGCATGCGGCTCAGCCCCACCGCCAGCAGCCGCAGCGCGGAGAGGGGCTGTTCGACCAGCCCCCGTTGGACGATGGTGTACAGGGAGGCTCCGGCCCGGATGAGCCGCAGGGCGATCTCCATCACCTGAGGCGTCACGTTGGCCGTGCGGAAGGCCAGCGTGTCGGTCACGAGGCCGGTCAGCAAGCAGGTGGCCAGAGGAACGTCCAGGGGCACGGACAGCCGTTGGACCAGTTCGTAGATGATCTGGGTGGTAGAGGCTGCCGTGGGGACCACCAGGTTGACGGTCCCGAAATTCAGGTTGGTGACGTGGTGATCAATGTTGAGCAGGGGCAGGGAGGCCAGGCGGTCAGCGTCGTAGACCTGGCCCATCCGTTCCCTGTCGCTGCAATCGAGGCTGATCACCAGGTCGAAGGAGCCCTCTGGGACCTCCGAGACCACCTCCTGGTGGTGGGGCAGGTAGTGGAAACGGGTGGGCACCGGGTCCTGACAGGCCAGGGTAGGCCGTCGCCCCAACGCTTTCAGGAGCAACCCCATCGCCAACAGGCTCCCCACGGCGTCACCATCGGGAGAGCGGTGGGTGATGACCAGGGGGGAACGCCCCTGTTGCAGAGCACGCAGCGCCTCATTCCACGGGAGGGATGTTGTCTTCGATGTCTTCATCGGCTTCCGCCTCGGTCGAGGGGCTCGTGGCTTCGATCTGGCTGAGGAGCTGATCAATGCGTTCCCCGTATTCCAGCGAGGGGTCCCAGTGGAAGACGAGCTCCGGGGTGTGACGCAGGCGAAGGCGTGCGCCCACCTCCCGGCGCAGCCAGCCGGCCGCGCTCCGAAGACCGGCCATGATCTCCTCGCGGGCCTCCAAATCGCCCAGGGCGGTCACATAGACATCGGCCCGCATCGTATCGGGCGTCACCTCGACCCCTGTTACCGTCACGCCCTGGAGCCGAGGATCGTTGACCTTCGTACCCAGCAGGTCCGTCAGATTGACCTGGATCAGTTCCGACACACGACGACGATATTTCTTCCCCATCGTTCCCCTCTACAGTGCTCCTCCGAGGTCAGCTCACGACGACGTCGGAAAGAGAACAGGTAACTGTTCACCCTCCCGCAGGTTAGGCGCGTTTCCGACTCGAAACCGTGTTTCAAATAGCCTATCGGGGCTGAAAGCGCCCTCGACCGGTGACCTGCGGGGGGGTAGGCTGAATAGATACGAGATCAGGAAGGAGCCTCGGCGGCTTCGGTGAGGCAAAGCAGAAGGCCCTTTCCCCCTCCCGGTTGGGACCTACAGGCCCTAAACGGGTTCGCCTTCCCGCCGCTTCTCGTAGAACTCGATGATGTCCCCTTCCTGGAAATCCTCGAAACCGGCCAGCCGCACGCCACACTCGAAGCCGGTCCGCACCTCGCGGACGTCTTCCTGGTACCGCTTCAGAGAGGCGACTTCGGTGTCGGCGATCACCTCCTGGTTGCGGACGACCCGCGCCCGAGCGTTACGCCGGATGACGCCGGCCCGGACGTAGCAGCCCGCCACCACGCCCACCCGGGGGATGCGGAAGGTGGCCCGCACCTCGGCCTCGCCGATGACCACGTCCACGTAGGTGGGCTCCAGCAGGCCGTGGAGGGCCATCTCGACATCCTCGATGAGCTTGTAGATGATGTCGTAGGTGCGGATGTCCACCCCTTCGCTGTCGGCCATCTTGCGGGCCGCCGTGTCCACCCCTACCTGGAAGCCGATGATGATCGCCTGGGAGGCCGCGGCCAGCATCACGTCGGACTCGGTGATCTCGCCGGGGGCGGCGTGGATGATCTCCAGCTTCAACTCCTCGCTCTCCAGCTTGCGCAGGGAGTTGATGATGGGCTCCAGG
>WFUY01000587.1 GCA_015484715.1 Thermoflexales bacterium
GGCCTGAGAGACGATGGCGGGGATGCCGGGTCCTCTTCTCTGGATCGAGAGCAAGAACAGGATCCCCCCGATCAAGAGCAGGGCAGCTACCCCTCCGAGGGCGATCCAGCGCCGGAGCCTGGCGGCTCTGGGCGGGGCTTCGGTCACTACGGTGGGAGGGGCTGCCGTCGTCGGGGGCTGTTCCGCCGCTCCCCTGCTTACCACGGTGGCCGCCCGGCCGCTGACGGCGGTGACCGGCTCAACGGCCGGAGCGCTGGCCGTGGTGATGGCCGGGTCCACGGCCGGCAGCGGGATACCCTGCATCGCCTTGTCCAGATCGGCCAGCATCTCCTCGACGCTCTGATAGCGGTCAGCAGGGTCCTTGGCCAGCGCCTTCAGGATGACCCGCTCGATCCCCTCCGATAGTTCGGGGTTGACCGCCCGGGGCAGCGGCAGGGGATCGTTGAGGTGCTTGAGGACGATGGCCAAGGGCGTATCGGCGTCGAAGGGCAGCCGGCCCGTGACCAGCTGGTAGAGCACGACGCCCAGGGAGTAGATGTCGGAGCGCTCATCACCGTGGGCGCCCATCCCTTGCTCCGGAGCCATGTAGGCCGGCGTGCCGATCATCATTCCGCTGGCCGTAAACTGGGTGCTGGATCCCAGGATCTTGGCGATGCCGAAATCGGTCAGGATCACGTGGCCCTCACGGGTGAGCATAATGTTGGCGGGCTTGACATCCCGATGGACCATCCCCTGTTTGTGAGCGTAGGCCAGCGCCTCACCGACCGCCTTCACGATCCGGACTGCCTCCTCCAGGGGCAGGCGTTGGCCCTGGGACTCCAATTCCTGGAGCTTGGCCTTCAGCGTGATGCCATCAATGAATTCCATCACCATGTAGTAGACGCCATCCTCCACATCGAAGTCGTAGACCTGGACGATGTTGGGATGGCGTAGCCGCGCGACCGCTTTGGCCTCCCGCTGGAAGCGCCCCAGGAAGCCCTCCTCCTCGACGAGGAAGGTGTGCATCAGCTTGATGGCGACGTAGCGGTCTAGACCGGGCTGATAGGCTTTGTAGACTTCGGCCATACCACCCCGGCCTAGATGTTCCACGATGCGATATTTGCCCAGTGTCTTCCCGATCACTTTGGTCTCTCCTTGCCTCCCTGCCGCGCTAAGGAGAGCAGTCAGAGCAGGGGCTCCCGATGCCGAGGACCTCTGTAGGTTCAGGGCCATTATACACCTGAGCGTCCCCAGCGTCAACGCACCCTTTCCTGGTGATTGCCCACAAGTGAGCGAGAGAGGGGTCCGTAGCAGGCCGTCCACGAATTTCTCACCAATGCGCGAATGAGGCGGTCCTTAATTCGTGTATTCGTGCCCCATTCGTGGACGGCTAGCCTCCCTATCTCCAAAGATATGGGTAATCACCGGACCCTTTCCTTTCTCCCAATTTGTGTTACAATAGGTTGGCCCACTTGCTGGGGACAGCCCATCGTCTCTGAGATGTCGTGGAAGATTTTCGGGAAGATGAAATCTGGGTATGCTAAGGACAGCGAATCGCGCCCCCACGGGCTGGAAACGCCGCGAGACCAGAAGCTGGCGGCCATCTATCGGCTGGGACGGGAGCTGGTTCTGGCGCGGGACGAGGCAAGGATCATCCGACTTGTGCTTCAAGCCGCAGCCGACGTCCTGGCCTTTGAACACGCTGCCTGCCTGATGGTGGACCGCGAAAAGAAAGCCTTGGTCCTCCGGGATTCCATCGGCCCCATACCCTTCCATCATCCTGGCGCCTTCCCCCTCCAGAGCGAAAAAGGGATCGTCGTCCACGTAGCCCGCTCTGGAGAACCCCTCAACGTCTCTGATGTCTCTCAGGACCCACGCTACCTTGCCCTGGACCCCGCCACCCGTTCTGAGCTCTGTGTGCCGATGCGGGTCGAAGGGGAGGTGATCGGGGTTCTCAGCGCCGAAAGCAGCCAGTTGGATGCTTTTGATGAAGACGACCTTCTCCTCTTCCAGACCTTGGCCGATCAAGCTGCCATCGCTCTCGCCAATGTCCGTCTGCTTGACGAGATTCGGCGGCGGGCCGACGAAGCGGCGGCCGTAAGCGCTGTGCTTCAGGTTCTGAGCATCTCACCGGACCTGGATCGGGCCTTTGCCGAGATTGTCTCCCGGCTCAGGGTACTCACAGGAGCCGATCGGGTCAGCTTGGCCCTGATCACCGAGGATGGGGAGCACTTCACCCTCGTGGCGTTGGATCCCCCCGACGACGCAATCACCGTGGGATCCGTTGTGCCGATAACTGCCAGCGCTGCCGCCACGGACGTGCGCCAAGGTCGCCCCCATTTCACACCAGACCTGGGAGCGGAGGCCCATTTCCCGGCCGAGCGGGCCCTGTACCAGGCCGGATTCCGCTCTCGCCTGAACGTCCCCCTCTTCTTTGAAGGTGGAGTTCAAGGAGCCTTGAACCTGGCCAGCCGTCGCCGCAATGCCTTCCACCAACGCCATCTGGAGGTCCTGCGCCCCATCGCCGATGCGCTGGCCGTTGCCATTACCAACCGACGCCTCCTAGAGGAAACTGCCCGTCAGCGAGACCACCTGGCCGCCCTGCGCAAGGTGGATCGGGCGATCTCCGAGACACTGGACCTCTCCCGGATCATGGAAGTGGTGGCGGAAGGCATCGTCACCCACCTGGGCTTCAAGGCCGCCCTCGTGACCTTTTACGATGCCGAGGAGGATGCCTTTCGACCGGTCGCCACCTATCCCCGAGGGGCGTTGCTTCGCCGAGCCCTGGACATGCTGGGACTTGATCCCTGGAGCCTCAGCTTCCGCTTCGACCCGGAGGAGAACCCCGGCTATCGGAACCTGTTGGAGGGCAAGCCCTGGATCGAGACCTCCTTTGCCGTCTTCGTGCATCCCATCATCCCTCGTCCTCTTGCTGATGCCGTCCAGCGCCTTTACGGCACCCGTTGCAATATCAGCGTGCCCATCCGAAGCCAGCAACGGCTGTTGGGTACCATTCTGGCGGCCACAGAGGAGGAGACCATCAGCGAGGAGATCCAGCAGATGCTGCTCACCGTGGCCGATCAGGCGGCGATGGCTATCGAGAAAGCACGACTCTACGAGGAAGTACGCCGTCACGCGGCCATCTTGGAGGAAGAGGTCGCTCGACGCACGGCCCAACTGCGGGCAGAGAAAGAACAGACGGAGGCCATCTTGCAGAACGTCGCCGATGCCATCGTCATCACCGACGTGGAGGGCAACATCCAGTACGCCAACCCCGCCTTCGCTCGCCTGACCGGTTACAGCCAGGAAGAGTTGATCGGACAGAACACCCGCCTCCTGAACAGCAAGCAGGTGCCCGATGAGGTCTTCCAGGAGATGTGGTCCACCATCCTGCGGGGGGAGGTCTGGCACGGAGAGGTCATCAACCGACGCAAGGACGGCTCTCTCTACGATGCCGATCTGACCATCGTCCCCCTCCGCGACGAGGAAGGGAAGGTGGTGGGCTTTATCGGCAGCCAGCGGGACATCAGCCAGTGGAAAGAGGTGGATCGCCTGAAGAGTCAGTTCATCTCCAACGTCTCCCACGAGTTGCGCACTCCCCTGACCAACATCAAGCTCTACCTAGGTCTCTTGCACACGGCACCTCCCGAGCACCACGCTGCCTACCTGGCTGTGTTGGAACGGGAGACGATGCGGCTGGAGCGCCTCATCGAGGACATCCTAGACCTCTCCCGCCTAGAAGCCCAGGTGGAGTACAGCCCTGAACCCCTGGTGCTCTCCGCGCTCATTCGCGATCTCCTCGCCCGTTTCAGCAGCGTGGCGGCCGCCCGTGGGCTGACCCTGCACGCCGAACTGCCGGAGACGGTGCCCCTGGTCCGGGCCGATCGTCAGCAGATCATCCAGGCAGTCAGTAATCTGATCACCAACGCCTTGAACTACACACCGGCCGGAGGACGTGTTACGGTGCGGGTCTGGGCTGAAGGGGGGATGGTCTGCCTCAGCGTCTCCGACACCGGCATCGGCATTCCGCCGGATGAGCAGCCTCGCATCTTTGAGCGCTTCTTCCGGGGGCGCGAGGTCCGACAGCGAGGTGTGCCGGGGACCGGTCTGGGGCTCTCCATCGCTCAGGAGATCATCCACCGCCATGGTGGGCGGATTATGGTGGAAAGCCAGGTGGGAAAGGGCAGCACGTTCACTCTTTACCTGCCGGCCTTGGTCGTTCGGGAGGAGACGGCTCCTGTGCAGGAGCCCGCTCTTCCCTCCAGGAAGCCGGAGAAGGGAGGGTGGCGGCTCCTGGTGGTGGACGATGACCCCCGGCTGCTCGCCGGCCTCTCCGAATGGCTCATCAGCGCCGGCTATCAGGTCTGGACGGCCCGGGATGGTCAGGAGGCCCTGGAGCGGCTGGAGGAGGCTCGCCCCCACCTGATCGTCTCCGACGTGATGATGCCCCGGATGGATGGGTTTGCCTTCTTCGAAGCGGTCCGCTCCCGCCCCGACGGCGTTTCCATCCCCTTCATCTTCCTCACCGCTCGGGGGGAGCGAAAGACAATTCTGAAGGGGAAGGAGATGGGCGCTGAGGACTACCTGGTGAAGCCCTTTGACCCCGATGAGTTGTTGACCATCGTAGAGGCCCGTCTCCGACGCTACGCGGAGATGAAAGCGGCTCACGAGGCCGAGGTCATCGGGCTACGCGAGCGGATCCTCACCCTCCTCAGCCACGAGTTTCGCACACCCCTCACCTACATCACGGCCTACAGCGATATGCTGGCCGAGGGCGGTGCCCACCTGGACGACGAAGAGTTCCAACAGATGTTGCATGGCATCCGGCGGGGGAGCGAGCGCCTGCGCCGGCTGGTCCTGGACTTCCTGCTCCTGGTCAACCTGGAGACGGGAACGGCCGCCGAAACCTATCAGGTGCGTCGCCGACGGGTGACCGCCCTCCAGAACTTGGTCGCTGCTGTAGTGGAGCGCTACACCCCCCGCGCGGAGAAGGCCGGTCTGAAGCTGTCTCTTATACACATCTG
>WFUY01000588.1 GCA_015484715.1 Thermoflexales bacterium
GAGCGGGTCGTCGCTGCGCCCCCTGGGCATTGACGTGGGCAAGCTCTGGAAGGGCTTCCCCGCCTCTATCGCCCGGCTGGCTGGCGAGATCTGCGCCCGCCTCGGGCGGCCTCGCCCCTTCACCGCCGAGGAGGTGCCCCTCATCGAGGCCACCTACGTGGGGGAGCGGTACGGCGTGCCCTCGGCCCAGGGGACGGCCGCCCTTCGGAAGATGGCCCGGCTAGAGGGCATCCTTCTCGACCCGGTCTACACCGGCAAGGCTTTCGCCGGCCTCCTGGACCTGGTGGAGCGGGGCCGGTTGGGTCGGGATGAGCCGGTGATCTTCCTGCACACCGGCGGGGTGCCGGACCTCTTCGCCTTCCCGGAAAGCATCGGACGCCCTGCCGGTTTGCACTGACCATCGGGTCGTGTTACAATCGGGCGGGAGTGGCTTTTCCTCAAATGCTCGCCTCTCCAATGCGCGCATTGGCAAGGAGGCCCGCGCATTAAGCCTGACCGTAGGTGGCTGGGCGGATGGGAGGGGGCGTGGACATAGAAGCCAGACCTGCCGAGCGAAGCGGGAACACATTTTGCACAGACAGCGGATAGCTGGTCTGATCACAACTCTTATCGCTAGACCAGGAGGTGGTGATGAACCGAGCACTTACCCGCCGGGAGGAGGAAGAGCGCCTCCGTCGGGAGGGACGCCTCCCCCCCGGTCAGTCGCTGACCCTCAAGTTCCCGGTGCTGCACTACGGCCCTGTGCCCCGCTACGATGACCTCTCCCGGTGGACGCTCCGGGTCTTCGGCCTGGTTGAGGAGGAGCGGGTCTTCACCTACGACGAGATCCTGGCCATGCCCCGCACCCGCATTGTGGCCGACATCCACTGCGTCACCCGCTGGAGCATGGTGGACACGGTCTGGGAAGGGGTTCGCTTCCGGGACTTCCTGGAGCACGTGCGGGTCAAGCCGGAGGCCCGCTTCGTCGTCACCCATTGCGAGTACGGCTACACGACGAACCTGCCGCTGGAGGTGATGCTGGACGACGATGTGCTGCTGGCCTACCGCTTCGGCGGGAAGCCGTTGGAGCCGGAGCACGGCTGGCCGCTGCGCACCGTCGTGCCCAAGAAGTACTTCTGGAAGAGCGCCAAATGGGTGCGGGGATTCGAGTTTCTGGCCGAGGACCGGCTGGGCTTCTGGGAGCAGGCCGGTTACCACAACGAGGCCGACCCTTGGAAGGAACAGCGGTTCGCCCGAGGATAGCGGATTGCTCGATCCGAAGGAGGAAGGGAATGAAGGTTGAAGCGTACACCCAGACCCCGGCGGAGCCCGTGGAGGGAACGCCCGGCGTGACCATCCGCTGGGTGATCACCCGGAAGGACGGAGCGCCCAACTTCGCGATGCGGGTCATCGAGGTGGAGCCGGGGGCCAACACCCCCTACCACACCCACGACTACGAGCACGAGGTCTTCGTCCTGGCCGGGCAGGGGGCGGTGCGGGGGCAGGAGGGGGATCGGCCCATCGAGGCCGGCACCGTCGTCTACGTGCCCCCCAACGAGGAGCACCAGTTCGTCAACACGGGAACGGAGGCTCTTCGCTTCATCTGCGTGATTCCGAACCCCGCCTAGGGGGGTGACCAGGGCCGTTCTCTGTAGGAGGGCTTTCCAAGCCCGACCTCTGCTAGGAGACGGTGATCAGGCCCCTCTTGATGGCGTACTTGACCAGCTCTACCCGGTTGTGCAGGTTCAGCTTGCGCATGATGTTCTCGCGGTGGCGGTCCACCGTCTTGACGCTGATCTCCAGCGCCTCGGCGATCTCCTGGTTGGTGTACCCTTCGGCGATGTAGGTCAGCACCTGGCGCTCGCGGGGGGTGAGCTTCTCCAGGGTGCGGGCCGAGCCAGGGCCTGTCCGCTGCAGGAAGTCGTCCACCAGCAGCTTGGCCATCGTGGGGTAGAGGAAGACGTTGCCCTGGCTGACCACCCGGACTGCCGAGATCAGGTCGTCGGGGGCGGCCCGTTTGGGGATGTACCCCAAGGCACCCGCGCTCAGCATCTCGAAGAAGTACTGCTCATCCTCGTACATGGTCAGGGCCAGCACGGCCACGTCGGGATCGGCCTCCTTGATGCGGCGCGTCGCCTCGATGCCGCTCATACCGGGCATCGCCACGTCCATAATCACCACGTCGGGTTTGAGCTCACGGACGGCTCGGATGGCCTCTTCGCCGCTGCCCGCCTCGCCGACGATCTCCATATCCTTCTCGGCCAGGAAGAGCATGCGCAACCCGGCCCGCACGATCTGGTGGTCGTCAACCAACAACAGCCGTATTTTCGACATCTTCTGGCTCCGTTGTCAAAGGTACGCGCACACGGATTCGTGTTCCCTGCCCAGGTGCTGAGTGGATCTCATAGTGGCCGCCCAACAGCAAAGCCCTCTCCTGGATGCCCAACAGCCCCCACCCGGTCCGTGGTCTGGTTCCCTCCAGCACCTCCTCCGGGTCGAAGCCACAGCCGTCGTCCTGAACGGTCACGCAGATGTGGGTGGGGCGGATTTCGAGCCGGACGAAGGCGCGGGAGGCGTTGGCATGTTTGGCGATGTTGGTGAGCGCCTCCTGGGTGATGCGGAAGAGGACCGTCTCGTACTCGGAGGGCAAGCGGAACTCGCTACCCTCGACGGCGAAATCGGTGGGGATCTCGTAGCGCTTCTCAAATTCGTGGATGTACCATTGCAGCGCGGCGACCAACCCCAGGTCGTCGAGCTGAGGAGGGCGTAGGTCGGAGATGATCCGCCGCAGCTCGCCTAGCGCATCGGTGCTGAAGGATTTGAGTTCCCGAATCTCCCGGGTCGCCACCACCGGGTCCTCGTCCAGCAGGGCCTCCACGCCCCGCAGGCCCAGGGCGATGGCGGTGAGCGACTGAGCGGTGGCGTCGTGCAGCTCCCGGGCGATGCGCTGGCGCTCCGCCTCCTGGGCATTGACCACCTGGTGCAACAGCTCCCCCAGCCGCTTCTCTCGCTCCCGGGCCTCCTGATGGAGGCGGGCGTTCTCGATGGAGAGGCCCAGTTGCTGGGCCACCCCTAGCATCAGCTTGAACTCATCGGTCGAGAGGGACCTCTCCTCCTCGCTCCTGATGCGGGCCAGGACGATGCTGCCGATGACCTGCTGCTGGAAGGCCAAGGGAAGACTGACCATCGCTAGCGGGCTGCTGTAGCAGGGGCTTTCCACCTCCCGCACCACCCTTTCCAGGGAGAGGGTGTGGGTGATACCATCCAGATGTCGGCAGATGGTCGCGCCTTGGGCCACGCACTGCTCGCCCAGCCGCATCGCCCAGCGGTACTCAGGCGTCTGCCCGTCCAATCCGTCCGGCGGTGAGAGGCCGATGGCGGCCTGGACGTGGAGCATCCCGCCCTCGCGTCCGATGAGCAGGATCATGCCGGCGTCCGGGAAGTCGAGGCTGCGGACGATCCGCTCCAGCACGTTGTGCAGCCTCTCCCGCAGGCTCATCGGGGTGGCCAGAAGGTTGGAGAGGTCCAGCAGCAGCGATAGCTCGCGGGTCGTGAGCCGCAGTTCCTCGTTCAACCGTTCCATCTCGCGGCTGGTGCGGCGCTCCGCCTCGAGGGCGGCCGCCTGGGCGCGCAGCTTCGCCCGATGGGCCTCCTCCAGCCGACGCTGGCTCTCCAACTCGAAAGCATCGAGGGCGCGGATCATGTGGAAGGCGAGGACGGAGGCCATGATGGCCCGGAAGAGCTGGACCGGGAGGCCGAACCAGTGCAGGAAGAGGGTGCTGTTGACCACCGTTGAGGGCCAGAGGGAGGTGGGCTGGACGAAGAACTGGCCGACCGCGCCGTAGAGGAAGAGGGCGACGGCGCACCAGCCTAGATCGCGTCCGAACTGAGGCATCTTGTGCTCGCGGAAGGTCCGCTGCTGGGCCCGCAAGGCCCACGTCCCCAGGAGAGCGCCGGGAATTCCCAGGAGGTAGCGGAGCAGGACATCGGCCAGTCCGATCATCTCGGTGGGTGAGGGCTTGAGCACCACCTTGACCATCAGCAGGGCTGCTGCCCACAGGGTGGTCATCACCGCACCGGGGAGGTAGGCTCGCCATCGTCCTCCTCGCTCCAAATTCAATCCCAGCCCGCCGAAGGCCAGCAGCATCAGGAAGGAGAGGCTCAGAACAGCCAGTCGGCCCATCTCCTGGGGAACCGTAGGGGTGTAGGTGCCGAGCTGGAGGCCGATCTTCTGGAACATCTCGATCCATTCGTGGGCACCGTGCAGGATGCCGAAGGCGGCCAGCGGGCGGATCGCCCGGGCGAACCGAAACTGGGACCGCCGCCGGCTGGCGAGGGCCAACGCCAGGCCCGTCGTGAAGAAGGCGAGCCCGTAGAGGAAGAAGACGGGGATGATGTTCCTGAGGAAGAAGGCCGAGATGGGATTCATCGTCCGTGCCCGATAGTCAGGAGCGATCCCCTGGCAGAGCGTTAGCCGGAATGGCCGGGCCCTTCAACCGATGTGCGATCCTGGGAACAGGAGGAGGGAACCATAGCTTGGGAGATGGAGCTGCGGGGCATCGGACCAGCGCTGGTGTGTAGCTATCTGGTCGAGCTGGGAGGCCAACAGGTTGACGCCGAGACGGTGGTGGGGCCGGGCTGGAGCGCGCGGGTGGTGAAGCTGCCGCCGGCCCACATCGGCGCGCTCC